>SKMT01000247.1 GCA_007120915.1 Myxococcales bacterium
ATATCCCATCGACGGGCCCGATCACTGGCGAGGGCGGCTCGGCCCCTGGGTGGGCGAATACGTGCTGGGCGACAAGCTGTCGATCGGATTTGGGCTCACCTGTGTGGGACTGATTCTGGTGGGGCCCTACCTGACCCCGCACGACTGGTCGTCGATGATGGTGGCGATGGGCGAGGAGATGTATCCGTTTCCCTGGCTGCTGGACTGAGTGTGGAAATGTTGGTTTGAATCGACGCCGGTGAAGTGATAGTTACCGGGGCGAAGCTGTCTGCGCGTTTGATGGAGCGCAAGCCGGGAAGGATTCCGCTGTTCGATCGAAATTGAGACCGGGGCAAAGAGCCGGTGGCGAGCAGAGAGGCAGTGTAGGGAAATTTTGGCACGTAGAGCGTATTGACCGGAGTATGACCACCTCAGCGGGACGGATGACATGAAGAAGACGACGGTACTGGCAGCGGTGATTGCGGCGATGGCATTGGTTTTTGCTCCCATGATCGGTTGCGGAGGTGATCCGCCACCGCCGAGCAATAACGACACGAACAACGACGAGAACAACGACGAAAACAACGACGAGAACAACGACGAAAACAACGACGAGAACAACGACGAAGAAGAGTGCACGCTCGACGTCGACTGTGAAGACGAAGAGGGCCCACACATCTGTGAAGAAGGCCAGTGTGTCGCCGTGGAGTGTGTCGAGACGGCAGACTGCGAACTGGCCGAAACGTGCGAAGACAACAGTTGCGAGCCCATCGCCTATGACTGTGAGGTCAGCGACGAGTTCTACGGTCAGATCGGCGCTGATGACAGCAACCACCAGTTCGGTGGAGAGCCGACGGCGGATCCGCTCGACGAATCGGCGGGGCTGGACGAAATCCAGGAAGCGATTGACGACGCCTGGGACCAGGAAGAGTACGACAACCACGACAACGGTGCCCACGTCATCGACATCGAGTTCGACGATCCCGTCGAAGTCGAAGGCGCTGTGGTCACGGCGATGACCTTCGCCTCCGAAGGCAACGCCCCGCGCAACGTGTGGGTACAGGATGCGGATGCGGCGCTGAAGATTCTGCGTCTCGCCGGTGAGATCGAGGACAGTGGCGACATGATGGCCGACATTCGTGTGGGCGACAAAGTCAACTTCACGGTCGACGAGATCACCGTGGATGGCGATGACGTTCCGGCGGCGAGCATCTTCAACGCCGACCCCTCGATTCGTGGCGTCTCCGACTGGGATGTCGTCGAAGAGGACGTGGACGTGCCCTACATCGAGCTGGGCGACGACGAGTTGTCACTCGATTACTTCAACGAAAACGTCCGGATGACGGGCCAGATTCTGTCCAACGTCTGGGAGTGCGGTGACAACTACTGTCATTCGCTTCGCTACGGTCCCGACGGCGAGTACGAGACGACCTTCGTGGCCCGAGACCAGGAGGACGTCGGCGAGTGCATCTCCTACCTCGGCCCCGTCCAGACCTTCCCGAGCTTCTATGATGCCGACGCGGAGGCTCAGGCGGATGGTACGAACTTTGACTGGTACTGGGTCAACTTCTGATCTGGTTTCATCGGCCGCCCCCAGCCCGGGCGGCCGATGTCGTTTTTGGGTTCCCTCCAGCACCTAAAGTTGGTTTCCATGCAGCGTTGTATCTGTTTTGTGGGCCGGACCTCGCCTGTGGCGGTCGCGGTATCGCTGACGTTTATCCTGTTGGTCGCCGGATGTATCGAGGGCGAAACCGGTCTTGACTCCGGTGACTACTGGACGGACGAAGGCAGCGAGGTGTCGGTGAACGAGCCCATCGAGTTTACCGATGATCCCAGTGTGTATGACGGCATCGTCGGGGAGATGAGCCTCGAAGACTTGCGTTCCGTGCCGGACGATGGGCAGCCGGTGTGGATGGGGTTTAGCAGCCCCTATCCGGTCGAAGGGGACTGCACCCCCGATCAGTTTCACGAAAACATCCCGGAAGTGGTCGACGAGTTTCCCGCCGAAGTCGAAGGGGTGGTGACCATTCACCCCCGAATTTTCCAGAACCTGACATTCTGTGGGTCTCGCCAGCGCTACCAGGGCAGTTACGTCATCCAGGATGAAACGGGTGGCATTCAGGTCTACAAGGACTCGCGTGTGGCCGATGTGGACGTGGGAGATCACATCCGGATGACCGTGAAGGGCACGATGCACGAGTTCGGTCGCGACCACATTATCGCGTTCGAGACCGAAGAGATCGTGCAGGAAGATGTGCCCTGGTACTACGAAGAGATCGACCGGGAGTTCGACGAAGACGAAGATATGTACGAAGTGCGCCGTATCCGCGGCGAAGTCGTCATGGAGGGGACCAACCAGAACTTCGGTGAGATGTTGATTCGCTCTACGGAAGACGAAGACGTGGAGTGGTCGGCGTCGCTGGACCGGGAGATGAGCAACCGCGGAGTGGGCCCCGAGAAGGGGGCGGTGGTTCAGTTGACGGGACCGGTGGTCGACAGCTTCGGGATGGAGATGATGATCGCCAACCTGGGGCAGGTAGAAGTGATCGAAGAGCCGGGGGATGACTCCGGAGAGTGATGTCTGGTGGCCGGTCTTCCGGAAGCCGTTGTGAGTTCGTGTGACAGTTTATCAGGTCTGTAAGCCGTAGTTGTAACCGAAGCGGGATGAACATGAAGAGAGAGACGATAGCAGTTGGGGCCGTCGCGCTGGCGATGTTTGGATGGCCGGGCGTAGCAGGTGCGCAGGAGACGGCGCCGGAAGACGCGGTCAGCCCCGGTGTGGAAGCCGAAGACGAGCGCGAGGCGGACGAAGATGAACCGCTGGTGTGGGACTTTCGGCTCACCAGCGAGATTCACTCCTCGGACAACGTTGGTCTGCGAGAGCTGGACCTGGAAAGCGGTGACCAGGAGCGGATCGAGACCGACGACCGTCACACCTTCTCGTACACCAGCCTGGCGCTGGGTGTGGACTACCAGGTGATGGACGACACCCGCTTTGTCGCCGGGGCCAGCCACAACGGGTTGTGGGGAAGCAACCAGTTGGGCGGGACCAACGAGTTCGACAGCTTCTTTTTTGTGTACGACCTGCACATCGACTGGGACGCGGTGGACGTGCCCGGGTTTGGACTCAACGCGAAGCTGGGCCGCCAGTTCTTCGAGATCGGCGGGACGCACCGCGACTTTTTCTTCAGCGACCAGATCGATGGTCTAACCCTGGAGGCGGACTTTGAAGAGGCGGGCACGGTACGGCTGATGCCGCTGGATCTGTATGCGTCTCAGGGACGGCCGGACAACGTGAATTTCCTGCAGTGGCACACCGGCCGCGACATGGTCTACAACATGCAGGGTGAGACGAACACGTTTCGGTTCGGCGGGGTCTACGAGCAGACCGAACTTATCGACCCGGTGGAGTTTCGAGCCTTCGGGTTCTACTCGACCATCGGTGCGGCGGGCACGGGAGCAGACCGAACCCACGAGGGGACGCTGGGCAACTTCTCGGACAACGACTTCGTGTGGATGACGGGAACCCGGCTCGGCTATTTTGAGGAGTTCGGCGACGACGTCGAGATCGGAGTAGTCGGTGACTACGCCTACTCCGGAGGAATCGACCGCAAAGAGGTCAACATTGGGGTGCCCGACGTCGACATCGGCGGGCACGCCTTCGGCGGCTCGCTGCTGGGCGAGGTGATGCTTCAAGACACCGCCGTCGACGGGGTGGTGCAGTACTTCCGCGCCGACGGACCGACCTACGGCGAAGACGGGTTGATGGAGAACCACGGCTTCGTCTCCTTTCGCGGCAATTACACCGGCGGGCTCAATCAGTCGCGCTACGGCGGCTGGCGGCCCACCTCCTACATCGGCCAGGAAGGCATCCACCACAGCGAACACGACATTCAGCGCGAAAGCGGCACTGAGTTCGTCCACGCCGGCGTAGGCGTAGGACTGCCGGTGGGGCTGCGGTTGGACGTTGGCGCCTGGCAGTACTGGGACACCGGTGGAACGCAGCTTTCGGAGGGCAACCGTGAAGAAGCGGGCGA
>SKMT01000428.1 GCA_007120915.1 Myxococcales bacterium
GAGATCAACGAAGAGGTCTGCGGCGCCGAGCGGGTCAAGAAGGTGAGCACCGACGCCAGCCCCACCCGCGAGGAGTCCAACCAGAGTAGGCGCATCCCCCGGTTCGCCACCAGAGACAGCAAGCTGATGGATGTGGCCAGAAAACGCTATCGTGCCTTCAAAGACCGCTATGAGACCCGCCGCCAGCGGTGGGTCAACGGCAAGAAGGGGGTAACCTTCCCCTGCGGGACGGTGCAGTTGAAACGCTGCGCACCCATCAAATGCGACGACCCCCCGGAAGATGAACCGGGGCTGTTCGCCACGGCGGGCTGACACGCCTCTGACCCGCAGTCTCCGCACGGACGTCGATGTACCCCTCTCACGGGGTGGACACCCGGCAAAAATCGCCGGCCCACCGCGAACGCACCTCTCTGTACCCACCACCCCTCTCCACCGTCCGAATCGGTCATGTTTCCCGCCAAAAGCCTTCAAGTTTCATCCCACCTGGCCTGATTGACCCATCGAAGTGTCGATGAGCCCCCAGACGCGAAATTTTACGGTCCAAATTCGTCCCAAAACCACCGCATAATCCCCCCTCCTGACACCGGTGTAGGACCACCGGATCGACCCCACATCGATTTTTGCACCACAGAGTGGGTCCAAAACCCGCCAAGCCCCCCAAAAAACGGGCCGATCAGTGACTGTCGGTCATTTTAAGGTCGGCGATCGTCACCCCCCGGATTTGGACCAACTGAGACGGGGGCCAGGCACCGGCAGGGCCCGAAAAATAGGGCCGATCGGTGAGTGTCGGTGATTTTGGAGGCCTCCACTTCTTGGATCTGGACCACTTGAGACGGGGGCCGGTCACCGGAAGGGCCCGAAAAACCGGGGCGATCGGTAAGTGTCGGTGATTTTGGAGTGGCTTTGAATTCCGGCGGAAGTGATCAGATTTATGCGCCGGGCTCACTGAGGTTTTCAGGGGGCGGGCTGTGGGGCATCTGTCTGGCGACGACCGCGTTGCCATGGGAGGCCTTCGAGAGCGGATCGACTGTCTTTTCCATTGAATCTGGAGACCGAAAATGGGGACGATGCACCGACTGGTTGCGATAGGAGGTGTGGCAGCGCTAATCGTGGTGGTGGCGATGACTACGGTAGGGGTTGGCTGTGGGCCGATGGTAGGTTGTACCGTAGACACTGACGAGGATGACAATGGGGATGGAACCGATGGCAACGACGACGCCGAGAAGCGGGACGACGCCGATACCGTGGAGTCGATTGAAGATCCGCCAGAGTGTGAAACCGACGATGACGAACCGCTGGGGCTGATCTTAAGCTGGAAGAGCGACCCCACCTCCACCATGACCATCGACTGGCACACCGACGGTGAGGACTCACGCCGGTCGCTTTGTGTTCGGCGAGCCGACGACGAGAAGTGGCGTTACCGTGTGGACGCACAACGCGAAGAGATTCCCTATCTGGACCGGTACCGCTACCGCGTCGAATTGACAGATCTTCAGCCCGACTTCGAGTACGTCTTTCAGGTCGGCCAGTTCGAGCGTGAATTCCGGTTTCATACCATGCCCGAGGACACGGAGGACCGACCGGTGACCTTCGCGTCCGGAGGGGATATGCGAGATGAATCGGGCGGACGCCACGGCTGGTTTGTGGACACCAACGAGAGGGTGATGGAGTTTGAGCCCGACTTCATCGTCTGGGGTGGTGATATCGCCTATGGTGACGGCGGGGCAGCCGATGATCACGAAGAACTGTGGCTGGGGCTGTTGGACGAACAATATGACACTCTCATCGATGACGACGGCCGTGCCGTGCCCATCATCGCCGGGATCGGCAACCACGAAGTACGCCAGGGGTACAAACACCGCTATGGCAACGACTATGAGCCCACCGACGAGTGGCGCGAACAGGAGTCGCCGTACTTCTACTCACTGTTCGTCTTCCCGGGCCACCCCGGCTACAACGTCCTCGACTTTGGTGACTACCTGTCGATCGTGATGCTCGACAGCCGCCACAACAATCCCATCGACGGCGAACAGACGGACTGGCTGGAATCGGTGCTCGATGAGCGAACCGATCGAGGAGTCGACCACATTCTTCCGTTCTGGCATTTCACGCCCTATCCGAACAAAACCGGCTATGACCGTGAATTACCAAGGCTGATACGCCAAAACTGGGCTCCCCTGTTTGAGGAATACGGCATCGAGGTGGGGTTCATGCACAAAGATCACGCCTTCTTGCGCACCCACCCCATTCGCGACGGTGAGATCGACGAGGAGAAAGGTGTTGTCTACCTGGGCAATGGCAGTTGGGGAGCGTCGCTTAACGAGTGGACCACCGAGGCCGATGACTGGTACGCCGATGAATTCGCCAGCATCCATCACGCCTACATCACCACTGTCGCCGGCGACCAGATCTACAGCCGGGCTGTCGATCATGACGGCGAAATTTATCACGGCTACGGAGACGAAATTCAAACCGATCAGTGACCGTCGATGATGCGGGGGGGAGCTTCGTCGCCGGTGCGTCGGTGGTTTGACCTGGGGGCGGCGGGAAAGCCGCATCTGTTGGTGTGATCACCGGGGATCAGGCCGTCTCCGTGACCGGTGTCTGTTCACGGCTCTCCTCGCTCGATGCCGGGGGCATAGGGGAGGTGCGGCGCTGAGGTTCGTGTTCCAGACGGTCGCGCAGCTCACGGAACAACTGCTCGCTGATGCGCCAGGCGCCGGCGAAAGGGTCGTTCAGGTCGGTGATCAGCAGGTAGATAAAGGAGACCGCGAAGGCGACGACGGCCTTCAGAGCGATGCCGAAGGCCAGGTTGCTAAACGGGATCACCGTGAAGGTGACGACCACGACCAGCGACAAAAACAGAATCAGATGCCGAAGAAGGGGCGGGAGTTTGTCCCGGCTTGCCACCAGCCGCTGGGTGCGGTGCGTGGTCACCTCTCCGAAAATGTCGATCAGCTTCTTCAGCGCCAGGTCGTCGCTGGCGTTGGTGGGCTCGATGCGATGGACGGCCACCAGGACATCGTAGAGTTGTTCGGAGGTGTCCGTGTCCACCGGTTTCGTGCCGCCCATCGAGGGCCATTCGGCCTCAATGACGTAATCGACATAGTCGGTAAGCCGGGACCGGATTCGCGTGACCACTTCCGGGGAAACATCGAGCAGCCCCAGGTAGTCTCGAAAGTCCTGAAGAGCATTCACCTCGGCGCTGATGTGGCTCTTCAAATCGCCATAGTTGCGCAACACCTGCACCAGCACGAAACCGGCGACGATTCCGTAAATCATCCCGAACACCGCAAAAAACGACCGCAGCTCTCCGAAGTCGACGGATAACCAGAAACCAGTGGTGCTCAGGTAGCCTAACAGTGCGCCGGCGACGGTGGTGATGATGGCCTTCAGGTACAGTTTCATGGTGGGGTTCCCCGGCAAGGTTTCTGGTGGACCGACAACTAATCGTGGACCGGAGGGGCGGGGGTTTGCAAACCCGGTGGGGAAATTTCTCGGATTTCATCGGGAGAAGAGAGACCGATGGGCGATCAGTGACTGTCGGCCATTCTTGGATGGGCGATCGCCCCCCCTCCTGATCTGGACCGCCTGAAGTGGGGTTAGAGTCGTGTTTGGGTGCATGTCGGTGGGGCATGGGGCACGCAAATCACCGGGACCATGCAGATGCTAGGCATCGGCCAAACATTTTCGTCTCGCAGGGCTGGGCGGTGCAGACATTCGCCGCCCGGCAACGCAGTTTGGCATCCCAACTGCTGAGCGTGCCTCCTTCGCAGGCGTAGTCGAGCATCCGCGACATGCACTGGCGGTAGTCGTCGTGGTCAACTCTACCTGCGGAACAGTCATCGGCGGGCCAGCGCTGGTTGAATTCAGCCTTCATCTCCACCACGCAGTCGGAGTGGGAGTCGGGGATCTGCCCGGCGCCCAGATTGTCGCACTTCCGAGCTTTATCGCAGAAGCTGTGGGCCGCGTCGTCTCGGTAGTCTTCGCGGCTTGGTTCCAGACATCCC
>SKMT01000067.1 GCA_007120915.1 Myxococcales bacterium
CGACCCGGATCCCCCCAGCCTGATGGTCCAGCAGACCAGCGACATTCCTCTGTATCTGCTGACCGACCCCGAGGAAGTCCCCTCCGAAAAGACGGTACTGTTTGACGGACAGGATCGCGGCTCTACCCTGTCGGGAGTCGACTACTTCGTGCACCGAGATCTGAAAAGCTTCTTCGACAACTTCTTCGACGAGGTTCACGTCGTCGACGGTACACGGGTAGATGACGCGGACCCCCATCTGTTCGTCAACACTCGGGTGCAGCGCGTGGAACTGCAGCCCACCGGCGGAATTTCGGCCGGTGTGATGACCTGGGGGCTCGGTCTGGGGTACTCCGAGGCCGACGAGTATCTCTTTTCGTTCGCCGGTGACTCCGCCGGCGCTCCCAGCGGTCAGTTCGACCGGCTCTTCCGCTCCATGTTCGAGGCTGCTATTTCCGATCTGGCCTCCGCCTACAGCGAAAAAGACGTCCACGAAGCCATCCTGGAATTGCCGGAAACCGACGATTCCGACTCGCTGGAGGCCGGCACTCAGGCACAGCATCAGCGCTAAACAAACAGGCTTGACGACATCGTTTACTTCTCCTCCTGCAAACACCGACCGATGATCACATTTTTGCTCAGCGTACATATCGGCAACGAAGAGATCGGCTGCCGCAAGTTCCTCGTCCAATACGTGCTGGGCGGGATCGCATTTCTGATTCTCGTGGTCATTCTCACGGTGCTGTATGCGGTGTTTTTCGGAGACGTCAACGGCGCACCGTGACAGCGACGATTGGAGCCCCCATGAAACACCTCACCTATCTCACCACTATCGCCCTTCTTGTCGCCGCCTGCGCCGCCGGCCCCCAGGGCGCCGAGCGCATCGATGAGCAGCCCGCCGACCCCGACCCCTATCCCTACGAAGAGCCGGCCTCCCACATCGAGGCCAGCCCCGACATCGACGGCGTACTCGACGACGCCGTCGATGTGGTGCGCGACTACGACGACTACGCGGTGCTGATCTCGCAGGACGACCGACACATCCACGTCACCAACTACACCGCACAGCTTCAGCCCCGCCCCTTCACCATCTGGGTGGTTGCACCGAAGGAGACCGCCGCACTCATCAACGTCTCCTACAGCCCCCAGGCTCGCAACGCCGTCATCCGCGACGAGCCCCTCTCCGAACCACTCGGCGAGCCCGGCACCGGCATCGCCGAGCATCCGTTCAACGAAAATCGCGAGCTGTTTCTCGACGACGGCATGAGCAACTACTGGAACTACTCCGACGACGACGAATACCGCTTCGACGAGGTCGAATGGCGCGACGACGTCTTTATTGGTAAACGCCACATCAAACGGGTGCGACATCTCGAGCGCGACGAGACGCGATCTATCTCCGAGTTGTCTGGCAACACCCTGCACGTCGTCGAGTTCAAACACTCCCCGCACGAACCTGCCGGGGCCAAACGGTCGTACAGCCTCGAATTTGAATGATCCCATGAAATCAACCTCCCCCACTCTACCAGCGATGATGCTGGCTGTGGCTGGCTGGTCTCTGGCCGCGGCGCTGATCTGGTCGCTCTTTGATGCCCGTCCCCTGGCCGACGAGCCGGGGCTGACCTACATCGAAGCATGGCCCGCCGCCGCGGCGGCCGGTGTGATCGTCGCCGCGGTGATGTTCCCGCTGGGAATGGCCGTCGGCTGGCTGTGGCACCGAAGCCGTTGGGGAGAAAAACTCCGCGATCTCATCACCGACCACCCCGCCGAATCGGGCGCCCTGTTACTCGCCGCCGTTCTGGGCTGGATCGTTCTCAGTTACGTCACCTTCGGCTCCCTGGCGCTGTACCGCGACACCTTCGGCTCCGAGCTGGTCCACAAGCTGGCGCTGAGCATCACCGTGCCCGCCACCGCCGCGGCCGCCGGGGCCGTCGCCTATTTCGGCTACCGCCCCATCCGCAACGCCCTGGCCCGCATCGAAACGGGCTGGGTCATCCTCACCGTCGCCGGTGTCATCGCCGTGGGGCTAATCTCGGGCTGGGTCTTCGGGCTCATTGAGCTGGGCAAGGTCATCTGGCAGGCGATGACGCCCTGGATCTACGTGCCCGTCCCGGCGATGGCACTGGGCAGTATCGTCGGCGCTCTTCTGGCAGTATATCGCCGGCTCACCCAACTCGCCTTCGCCGCCGGACTCATCACCGTCGCCTCCGCGGCGTTTTATCTGATCGACGACACCTCCCAGCAGCTCGACCTGGCGCTGGTGTACCGCCAGACCGGCGCCGGTTTCATCTCCGGGCTCGCCAACCCCGGTGAGGCACACCAGTTCGCCGCCGCCGAGTTCAACAAGGGACAGACTGCCGTCTGTGGCCCCGACATCGAGCCGCCGCGGCTCGGCGACGTCGGCCACGCCGACGCCGACGCCCCGGACATCATCTGGCTGACCATCGACGCCATCCGCTGGGACCACACCACCATGGGCGGCCACGAGCGCGACACCACCCCCAACATGGCCGAACACGCCGACGACGCCGTGATCTTCGAGCGCGCCAACACCCCGTCGTCGTCGACTCGCCAGACGATGCGGGCGCTCTTCACCGGCGTCTACCCGTCGATGATCGACCCGCCCGTCGCATCCATCTATGCGTTCGCCCTCGACGACACCCAGATCACCCTCGCCGAATTCATGCGCCACGCCGGCTTCCGCACGATCGCCTACTCGGCGGACGGCTACATCTTCTCTCAGGACCACGGCGCCATGCAGGGGTTTTCCCACGTCGACGAGGAACCATTTATCCTCAAGGACACCGTCGGCTACTCCATCGGCTACACCGTCGACAATATCATCGCCGACCTCGAAGACGGCGACGGCCCCAACTTCATCTACTCCCACGTCATGGAGCCCCACGCCCCCTACCTGACCGGGCCGGACCCGGTGGACTTCGGCGACCGCGGCATCGACGAATACGACGCCGCCATCCACTACACCGATGCCGAGCTGAAGCGGCTGCTTGAATTTGTCGAACAGCGCCAACAGGAACACCCCACCTATCTGGTGATCACCGCCGACCACGGCGAAGCCTTCGAGGGCGACGGCCACGGCCGCCACGGCTACACAGTGCGCCAGGAAGAAACCCACGTCCCCCTGATGATCTGGGGCCCCGACGTCGCCGCCGACCGCCACGACGATCCGGTCAACGTCATCGACATCCACCCCACGCTGTTTGAGTTGGCCGGGCTCGACGTCCCCCGCGGCCCCTGCGGCGAAAGCCTCGCCGGCGTCATCCGCAGCGAAGCCGATCTTAAGCCCCGACCCGTGTTCTTAGAACAGATCCCCGACCGCTCGCGCACCCACTTCTCCGTCGCCTTCATCCGCGGCGACGACAAGCTGCTGATTCACCCCATGGTCAACGCCGTATCGCTCTACGATCTGTCCGAAGACCCCGACGAAACCAACGACATCGCCTCCGACCACCCCGAACGCGTCAGCGAGCACCTCGATGCTCTGCGCGCCTATCTGACTGAGCGCGGCATGAACCCCGACGACTATCGACTCGACGAGTTGCAGTGAGTCCCGTCGTTACCGAGTGTCCACTGTTGGGCGTGTTCGCTTCTCAGTCCCATTGATCGGAGGGCAGTCTCCAGTTTCCGGTCGCTTTTATGGTCACCGACACGCTGTCGCCGCTCGATACCAGGTGCTGGGAGCCAGGGTCGACGTAGACGTTTACCAGCATTCCGGAGCGATTCGTGGAGCTGTTGCGAGGCACCGACAGCGCCGACCAGTAGACATCCGTAGACTTGGTGCTGATGCCGAACTGGACGCTGCGGTGGTTGCCGTGGTGCTGCTCAAACCGAAACGGCCAGGTGAACTCATAGCGAAACCGGGGCTGGTTCCCTCCCACAGCGTAGTCGGGGATTCGCACTGTGCCGTTGGACAGATATGCCGAACCATCGGCGCGCCGCTCCCAGGCGAAACCGGTGCGGCTGGAGGTGCCCGGCACCGTCTCCGGGTCCCCATGGGTGA
>SKMT01000081.1 GCA_007120915.1 Myxococcales bacterium
CTCGCTGCCGACGGCCGCATCGCCGACTGGTCGCCCAACATACGCGACCGTGTCGCCCGCGGGATGATGGCCGCACTTCGCGACCTGGGCCGGCTCACCGGCGCCCAGAGCAGTTCGAAGAAGGAGATCGCGCGCCCTGGCATCACCGTCGGCGGGTTCGGCTACACCGCCTACCGGCTCCACCAGCAAGGCGCATCCAGCCGCGGAATCCTGAAGTCAACTGTGTGGAAACGGTGGCTCCTCGACGAGGGCCGAGTGGACGAAATGATGCACCGGCTTGCTTCGCTCGGCGTCGCCTTCTATTCGGTGGCCGGCTCGACGCTGCGGATCGACTGGCGCGTCCACTCGCTGGTGGAGGTGGCTCGTGCCGCTGCCTGAGCCGCTGACCCACATCGCCGACCGGATCGTCGCGTTCTATGAGCGGGGCTCGACTCCGCCGTTTGTCGTGTACCAGTATGAGCCCGCTGACGAGTACGCGGTGCGCAGGGAACTGCAGGACCTCAAGGTGTGGCTCAATGCCAAACACGACATCGGCTGCCAGACGATCTCGCTGGCCGAGGTGTTCTGGGAGGCGCTCGAGGAGCACGGGCAACTCGACATGGTCATCGAGGCGGAGCGGGCCGGTCAATACGACGACGCCGCCCTTGCCGTACGTCAGATTCTGGCTAGCCCGCCGACCCTGGCCGACCGGATCGTCCGCCGAGTCACCGACCTCGGCAACGAGCGCGAAGGCGTGTTCCTGTACCGGGCCGGCGCGCTTTACCCGGCACATCGCACAAGCCCCTTGCTCGACGTGCTCAAGGACAAGGTTGACCGCCCGGTGACGATGCTTTACCCGGGCCGTATCGTCGGCGACTACGGGCTTAGTTTCATGGGCAAGACGGAGCCCGCCTACGGCTATCGCGCACTGATCGTTCCTCGTGGGGGAAGGCAATGAGGCAATGATGCAGATTAAGGAGTTGTTCAGTCGCGAGATCGAACGCGACATCAAGGAGGTCATCAAGGTCGATGACCGCCAGTCGGTGCTTGCTGAGGTCGAGGAGTACGTCCCCACCGCCCACATCACCGAGGAGCTCATCGAGACTCTCGAGACATTTCAGGACACGATCAACAACCCCAGCGAAGAGATCAACATCTGGATCAGCGGCTTCTTCGGCTCGGGCAAGTCTTCGTTCGCAAAGGTCCTCGGCTACCTGTTCGCTAACCCGGAGATCGACGGCACGGCGGTCGCCGATCGGTTCTTCGAACGGAACGAGATTCCGCAGGCCAAGGCGCTTCTCACCACGATCCACAGCTCGGCCCCGACTGAGACGGTTCTGCTCGATCTCAACACGTCGCCGAACGTGCTGCAGGAGGGTGAGCCCATCGTCTTGCCGGTCTACCGGACGATCCTCGCCGAGTTCGGCTACAGCCGTGACGTCGTGCTCGCCGAGCTCGAGTTCGAGCTCGAGGGCAACAACGGCATCGACGAGTTCGCCGCAAAGTACGAGGAGGTTTACGAGGCGACCTGGGAGTCGCAGCGCGATGTCATCCTCGCCAAGAATCGTGCCAGCCGCATTCTTCACGAGCTCGAGCCCAAGACCTTTCCGGCGGCCGATTCGTGGTCCAACGCCGCGTCACCTCCCACGATCACGGCCAAGTGGTTCACGTCCCGCGTGCTCGAACTCCTCCGCCGGCGCCGCCCTGGCAAGGAACGCCTCGTCCTCGTCGTCGACGAGGTCGGCCAGTACGTGTCCCGCTCCACCGACCGCATGCGACACCTCCAAGGTCTGGCCGAGGAGTGTCAGAAGACCAAGGGCCTGCTCTGGCTGGTAGCCACCTCGCAGGAGAAGCTCACCGACGTCGTCGATAGTCTCGAGGGCAAGCAGACCGAGCTGGCCAAGGCCCAAGACCGCTTTCCGATCCGTGTCGACCTCCTGCCGTCCGACATCGACGAGGTCACCGGGAAGCGCGTACTCGACAAGACCGCCGCCGGCGCCAAGCGAATCCGTGAGCTCCTTGACGCCGACCGCAACAAGCTCACCACGTCGGTCACGTTGCAGTCGGATCGGCACCGTCCCTTCACTGACGATGACTTTGTCCGGCTCTATCCGCTGGTGCCCTACCAACTCCAGGTGCTCATCGACGCCGTCTCCGCTCGCCGTGCTCAGGGAGGCGCGCCGCAGACGATGGGAGGCTCGAACCGGACGCTGATCCGCCATGCGCAACAGCTGGTCAGTAACCCCTCTGTCGGCCTCGCCGGCGAGGACACAGGACACCTAGTAACCCTTGACCGCTCCTACATCCTGCTCGAGGACGTCATCCCCACGGCGTGGCGCCACGAAGTCGATCAGGTCGCCGCCGCCCACGGCGACGACAGCCTCGAGGCAAAGATCTTGCGAGTCGTGGCGCTCTGCGCTGACGTCCCCGGCCTCCCACTTACCGCGCGGAATCTAGCCGTCGTCCTCCACCCCTCGATGGCGTCCGACCCGATCGAACCCGCCGTTCGGGACGCGCTGACCAAGCTCGTCGCCGAGGATCGCGTGCGGGAGACCGACGACGGCTACCGACTCCAGAGTCCCGAGCAGAAGGATTGGGAGAAGACTCGCCGCGGCATCGACATGAAACCCGGCGATGCTGTCCGCCTGCGCAAGCGCATTCTGCGCGACGCCCTCGGCTCGCTCACTATCAGTATGGGGCGCACCTTCAAGATCGAGCTCCACGTCGAGCGCGAGAAGATGAGCGACGGCGATATCGCCCTCGACCTTCGTGACGAGGCCGACATCGACGGGCTCCGGCAGACCTCCCGGTCCGAGGACATGAAGCACCGGATCTTCTGGGCGTTCACCACCGCAGATGACACGTGGGACGCCCTGACGGAGCTACACCGCAGCACCGAGATGATCGAGCGGTACGACAATGCTGGCCAGAGCGACGCCCAGCGTGTCCTGCTCGCCGAGGAACGCAAGCGTCGCGACCGCTCGCTCAACGCGGCTGAGCAGCTGCTCTCACGCGACCTCACCGCCGGGAAGACCGTCTTCGACGGCAACACCGACGACGCCCCCTCCGGCGACCTCCGGCAGGCCGCCGACAAGCTCGTGAGCGGCCTGCTCAGCAAGATCTACCCCAGACTCGACACCTTCGCCGGCAGCTACAAGAAGGCCGACGTGCTGCAGATCCTCCAGGCTGACACCCTTGACGGCCTGCCCACGAACGTCGGCCCCGACGGGCTGAAACTGTTCACGATCACGGCATCTGGCCGCGAGCTTGTCACCGATTCAGGGCCGATCCGCGAAGTTGTCTTCCGCATCGACGAGAGGAAGAAGTACGGAGAGGATCAGAACGGTGGCCAGCTTGAGCGTCACTTTGGCGGCCCGCCGTACGGTGCGCCGGTCGAGGCACTCCAAGCGACACTCGCTGCAGCCATGCGCGCCGGGCTCATCGAGGTCGTATCGCAGGCCGCCCGCATTACCTCCGCCACCGACGCACGGCTCGAGCAGGTCTTCGGGAACCTTCCGAAGTTCCGGGCAGCATCCTTCCGACCCGCCGAGGACACCGGCCCGTCACTCGAAGTCAGGGGAGAGGTCAGCGAGTCGTTGACCCAGCTCACCGGCGAAGCCCACTCGCTTGACGTCCACGAGCTCGCCGTCGCCGGCCGTGCAGTGTTCGGCGAGCTGCGCCAGCCGTGCACCGAAGCCAAGTCGACACTCTCGGGAGCCGGCTTCGCCGTCCCCGACGTGCTCGCCGAGATGCACGAACTCCTAGCGCGCGTCATGAGCACCGACGACGAGCTCGTCGTCACGACCTTGCACGAACGGCGGGCCGACCTAGCTGCGGGGCGTGAGGACGTACTTAAGATCGCTGCCATCATCGATGAGCAGATCGACACCTTCAAAGCCGCGAGGCGGGCGGTTACCACGGCTGACGAACTCGCTGTCGGGGATGCTGAGACGTGGGGTACCGAGTTGCAGGAGCTTCTGGACCGAGCCCGGTACGGCGAGGACCTGGCTCGCATCAAGTCGCTCACCACCACGATCGAGTCTGCCGCCAAGACTGAAGAGGAAGACCGCCGTGACGAGGTGACCAGCAAGATCGAGGCTGCGATCCAGAGCCTTCGCAGTCGCTACCCAAAGGTCGAGGATGACACGTTCGACGGCACCACCTCCCCCCTAAAGGAGCTGTCCAAGGCCGATAGTCTCGCGCTCCTCCGGGCGAACGCCGACGCTGTCCCAGGCGCTGTCCAACGCATCTCCGACCAGCTCGATGCCATCTCCACCACCAAGGAGGTGCGCCACGTTCGGGTCAGCGACGTGTGGGGTGCGCCAATCTCCACTGAAGAGGAGCTCGACACGGCCCTCGACCGGCTCCGAGAAGCCGTGCTGGCCAAGCTCGACGACGACGCCGAGGTCCGGTTCCGATGACCGCCGCACTGTCCGCCGCGCAACGCACCGTACTGGAGAAGCTCGTCCAGAGCGCCCGCAAGTGGATCGAGGCCGACCTCGAGGAAGCGGTCGAAGGTCGATATGGCATTAACACCGATGGCCGCATCGAGCCCGAGTCCAGTCTCTCGCTCACGAACTCCGAAGCGGCGACCCGAGCCGATCTTGTCGACATCGTCGACTTCCTGCGTTCCGAAGGCGAAGGCGATGCGGGCTCCGTTGCGCGACTGATCCGAGAGGCTGCGTTCACCCACACGAACCGCCTGATCGCCGTCCGGGTGGCCGAGGCGATCGGGCTCCTCCCCGAGACGATGGCGAAGGGAGTCGCGTCCTCAGGCTTCCGGGACTTCAGCGAGCTGGCTCCGACGATCGCAACGACCGAGTGGGGCCGCTTCGCAGCATTCGTTCGTCTCTGTGCTGACGAACTCGCCGCCGATGTGCCGGCGCTGTTCGATCCGCGAAACCCGCTCCTGCAGCTCACGATGTCGGAGTCCGTACTTGCCAGGGTCGTCGATGCAATTGGCGCCACGGAGGATTGCATCTGGGGTGCGCCCGACACGCTGGGTTGGACATACCAGTTCTTTAATTCCGACTCCGACCGCCGAGCGACGAGATACCGCGCAGATGGGAGCCCGAAGCCGCCTGCTTCTTCTCGCGAACTAGCCATCCGCAATCAGTTCTTTACACCCGCATACGTAGTGGAGTTCCTGATTCACAACAGTCTCGGTGCGTACCTCGCCCCGGGACTATCGGAGGTAGCGGAGGAACTCAGCATGCTGGTCTCTGATCCCGAGGGGGGGCGAAAGATCGATCTTGGGGAGGTCAGTGTTCTCGACCCGGCCTGTGGCTCAGGGCATTTCCTGCTTGGGGCCTACGAGGTTCTCGAGATGGCTTGGCGGCGGGCGGGAGTTGAGCCATCGGCCGCTGCGCCCGCCATCGTCCGATCTCTGTGGGGAATTGACATCGATTCTCGAGCTACGCAGATCGCTCAGGCCGCCGTCATGTTCCGCGCTCGGAGGGTTTGTCGAGACGAGAGACTGCCGATGGCGAATGTCATTTGTGCGAGGGCTCTACCTGCGGGTCCGGCTGTCGACTCCTTCATCAATGCTCTCCCGGATCATGTGAGCCGAGCGGTTCAGGGCATCGCCGACGAACTTGTCGATGCGCCGATCCTAGGGCCATTGCTCAAAATCGAAGAGAGGCTGACCCGGGAGGTCCGTGACATCTTCGGCACCGGGGTAGTCGACGGCTCGCTATCAGAAGCCGTAGGTGATGATCACAACCACATCGAGGCGCAGGTGCTTGAAGCGCTGGCTGTGATCGCTGACTCGGTGTCGTCCTCAGCGTCGCAACGCCTCTTTGCAGCGGAGGCTCGCGACGCGGTCCGGTTCGTTGAAGCCATGAATCGAACGTACACCGTCGTCCTGGCTAATCCGCCGTTTGGCACCGGCTGCCCGGATGCGGAGGACTACCTGAAGGCCGCTTACCCGAACTCCTGGACGGAACTCTATGCATGCTTCGTTGAGCGCGGCCTCGAGCTGTCCACCGACAGTATTGGTGCAATCACGAGCTCAACGTTCCTCACAACGAAGCGACTCACCGAGTACCGGCGCAAATTGGTGGATCGAGGTTTGCCAGCGATTGTCGACCTGGGCGCCGGGGTTCTGCATGGCGCGACGGTTAACACAGCAGCTCTCGTGGTTCGGAATCGAAGGACGTGCTCATACTTGGACCTTCGTCTCGTCCAAGACAAGGCCGGAGCGCTTCGAGCCGCAATTCAAGCCGACAAGTTCTCAGAACACGAGCTCACGACGTTCGATGCGCTCCCGAATAGGCCGCTGGCATTTCATGCTTCGAAGAGCGTACTGGATCTGTGGCACGAAGGTCAGGTGCTTGAACCTTCCGTTGCGACCGTCCGTACCGGCGGAAAGACCTTCGACAACTTCCGATACGTGCGCGCTTGGTGGGAGCTGACCGACGACGCCATCGACCGCGGGTGGGTTTGGTACGAGAAGGGTGGGGAGTATCAGCCGTACTTCGCCCCAACTAGGTTGCTTCTCAACTGGAAGAATGATGGCGCTGAGCTTCGCGAGTACGGTGAGCGAAGCGGTCGACTTGCGCAGGTCATGCAGTCGAGTGGCTCGTGGACGCTTCCCGGGCTTTGCTATCCGCGCATGTCGTCAATCGGTTTCTCGGCTAGGACGATGCCTGCCGGAGAGATCTTCGCCGATACAAGCATTGCCGTGATCCCCAACGTTCTGAACGACTCGACTGGCTTGTTGGGAGTGATGAATTCAACTCTTGCAGCGGAGATCCTTGGAATTTTTGGGCGTGGACGGAGCACAGAAAACAACAGCGTAAAGTCGCTGCCGGTGTCACGTGAGTGGTTAGACGATCCAGAACTCTGCGAGAACGTTCGTCTTATCAGTGACGCGTTCTTCCGACTCGAGACCGCACGGGAGACCTCGCCGGTGTTTGGAGGCGAACTTCATGCCTTTGCTCCGGAAGAGATTCGGCGCGCCGGGGAGGCTGCGTTCGAGTGCCAACGCCGTCTTGACCGCCGTGTTGCAGGCCTTGTTGGCCTTGAGGGCCGCGTGGATGACAAGATTCCGGAACGTCCACCGCTGAATCGGTCGCTCTTTGAGAGCGACACCGAAGATGACTTGGGTACTCGTATTCTGAGTTTCTTGGTCGGCGCGGCATTCGAACGGTGGCAGATTGCGCCGGTCCACGCCAATGAGCGCCGCGACTGCCTCAGTCTCGATCCCATGCCCTGGCCCCTAGCTCCTGAGGCTACTGGTAGGGGCCCGAGTCTGTTGTTGGATCAGCCCGGCCACCACGCGGACATCGACAGTCGCGTCGTTGAGCTTGTTGACGCGCTCCCCGCGGAGTCAGTTTTCGATGGGGCGGTACGGAAGGCCCTTGGGCGTCATACAGTCAGACGCTACCTCCGAAGTCGATTCTTTGCCTCACACGTCAAGCGATACAGCGCTGGTGGCCGGAAAGCCCCCATTTACTGGCCCCTTCAGGTCCCGTCAAAGGCATGGGGCGTGTGGGTCTATGCGCCCCGGCTTTCTAGAGAAGCGCTCTTCCAAGTTGTTCACGAGGCGGAACAACGGCTCCGCCTCGCCAGTGAGCAAGTCGTTCACTTGGAGCGCGAAGCTGAGACCGGAGAAGGGGGCCGAAAGGCTAGCGATGTGGCGAGGGAACTCGAGGGAGAGCAGAAGCTTGCTGTGGAGCTGGAGTCTTTCCGGGCCGAGGCCGAGCGGATCGCCAACCTCGGCTGGGAACCGGACCTCGATGACGGCCTGGTGCTCAACGCCGCGCCCTTGGCGAACCTGTTCCCGGCGTGGAAGGAAGCCGCCCGGTACCGCAAGGAGCTTCGCGCCGGGAAGTACGAGTGGGCGACGGTGGCCCGGTTCGCCGACCAGCTGTGACTGCGCTGCGGGAGCACTTGGCCGCGGAGCTCGCCATGAAGGTTGAGCGGCATGGCGTGGTCGTGTGGGACGACCCCGAAGGTGCCTACGCATCCGTGGCTGACGACGTCTCGCCGGACGGAGTCGTGTTCCATCGTTTCGACGGCAGCTGGTTCGATCTCCGGAAGCGGCTCGAGAAGTCGCTGGCCGGCCAGGACCCTCCGAGCGTCGTGGCCTATGTCCCGGCTTCGCCGGCCGACCCTGACCCACTCGAGGAGCTGCGTGCTATTGGGTCACAGTTCCGGCGAACTATGCCGACCCTTGTGAAGAGTGCTCTGGCCGGTCAGCTCACCGAGGCGCGGCTCTCCCAGATAGGCGAGCAGTGCGCCACCATCACCGAGGCCGAGGCGGCGTTGGACGGTGGCGACACCAGCGTCGACGCCCGCCTCATCACGCTTATCGACGACACGTCCGCGATCGGGATCGTCGCGGCTCTCCTTAGCGGAGCTCACGACGAGGATCTCGTCGACCGGGACCTCGTCGATGTCGCTCGGTCGACGATCGCCGCGTCGGTCGGCGGCGACTACGCCGATCTCGCTGGCCCTGCCCTGCGGCTCGCTGCATTCCGGCAGTGCGTGCTGGCGACCTTGTTCGGCGCCATCGAGTTGCCCGACGAGTTGGCGTCATCGTTCGCGTCCACCTCGGCGGCGCAGCGCAAGACGGCCCGTGGTGTGATCGCTCGGGTGCAGTCTCGCCAAGACCTCGCCGGCGTGTACGCCGAGCTCGCGGGCGCCGCCGACAGCCAGCTGCATTTCGGCGCCCTGCTCTCGTGGAACGACGCCTTGGAAGACGTCGACCTGACCGCATCGATCGAGCACATCGCGCTCTCCGAGACGTTCCGACGTCTCGAGGACGATGACGGCGACGGCGCGGCAGCGTTGGCCGAGGTTCGGCTGGCGTCGAGCTGGTGGCTCCGTGCCACGTCGCCGGGTTCGGAGACCCTCTCGACCAAGTACCGAGCCGTTCGCTCGCTCGCTCGCCTCGGACGTGAGCTCGACATGCCCGTGCCCGAGCTGCAATCTCTGGAACAGGTGCGTCGTTGGTACAGCGAGGAGGGGTGGCGGGTTGATGCTGCCTACCGGCAGAACGAATACCTCCGCGTCACCGCCGGCATGGCGATCGAGGAGCTTGACGACCTCTTTCACGCTGTCCGGCAGCGATACGAGGACTGGCTGGACCGAGTGCTGCGTCGCACCAACGCCGTGGTCGGTCAGCCCGATGTCGACGCGAAGGATCTGCAGCGGTCGATCCACCGCCGACACGTTCGTGGGACGACGAAACGAACCGCATACGTACTCGTGGACGCTCTTCGCTTCGAGCTCGGGCACGACCTCGTCACCCGCCTGGCCACCGTCAACGCCGAAGTCGAGCTGTTCTCCGCTGTCGGCACGCCACCGTCCATCACGCCGGTGGGGATGGCGGCCGTTCTCCCGCAGGCCGAGGTCAACTTCCGAATCGGCCTGGGGGCCAAAGATCGGCTGGAGGTCGGTGTCGGCGGCAACAGCGTGGCTTCGGTCAAGGACCGGGTCCGGCAGCTCGAGCATGAGCATGGCGCAGTGGTCGACCTCGTGCTCGACGACGTGGCCCAGCGCACAAACAAGGAACTGAAGCGCAAGATCGGGACGGCATCGCTCGTGCTCGTCCGGTCGACCGAGATCGACGCTGACGGCGAGTCCGATCAGCTCGCCGCCAGCTGGGGATCGTTCGACACGATCCTCGGGGTCCTCCAGACCGCCGTCGCCAAGCTGCTCCACGCCGGTATTGAAAGGGTCGTCGTCACCGCAGACCATGGGTTCCTCGCCGTCCGACAGCTCGGGGAGGACCGGCGCATCGACAAGCCGGCGACAGGACAGGGCGAGAGTCACCGTCGAGCCTGGATCGGCCGTGGAGGGATGGCCAGCGGGTCGACAGTGAAGGTGGCGCTCAGCGCTTTCGGAATCACCAGCGACCTCGACATCATCACACCCCAGGGCTTGGGCGTCTTCGCCGTAGGCGGCGGGCTCCAGTTCTTCCATGGCGGACTGTCCCCCCAGGAGCTGATCGTCCCAGTCATCGTCATCACCGCTGAGGACACCTCGCCCGAGCCGCAGTACTCGATCAATCTCTCCGTCGCCGGAGGCAAGATCACCACCGGCGTCGTCGCTGTGAGCATCGTGATGACCGGCGACCTGTTCACCCGGGAGTCCCGGGTTCGAATCCAGCTTGTGCAGAGCAAGGCGGTCGTCGGTGTCGCCGCCGGCGGCGACGGCTACGACCCCTCGACAGAGTCGGTCCAGGTCGACGCCGGGCGTCAGGTGCCCGCCGTCGTGACCCTGCGGGTTACGGCGAACCTGCTGGCTGGAACGAATGCAACGCTCGAGGTTCTCGATGCGGCGACCGCCGTGAGGCTGGAGAGCATCGACGTGGACGTCGCCGCCAATATCCTCGTGGACGATGACCTTGACTGAGCAGACTTACGATCGCCTCGACGAACTCGCCAACCGGTATTTTGCCGGTCGAGTGGTTCGCAAGGATCTCGTGCGCCGGGTCAAGGTCGGCGCCAGCGTCCCGGTGTACGTGCTCGAGTTCCTCCTCGGGAAGTACTGCGCGTCCGACGACACGGCCGCCATCGAGGCCGGCCTACAGGTGGTCAACCAAACTCTGGCCGACAACTTCATCCGCCCCGACGAATCGGAGAAGGCCAAAGCCGAGCTCAAGAAGAAGGGAAAGCACCGCCTCATCGACAAGGTCGACATCCGCTTTGTTGAGAGCGACAAGAAATTCTGGGCCACGCTCCACAACTTCGGGTCCAAGTTCGTAAACGTCCCTGAGGAGATCGTCTACAAGTACGACCGCCTCCTCGGCGGCGGGGCATGGTGCCAGCTCGACCTTGTCTATAACGACCTTGAGGACAACGCACAGAAGACGCCCTTCTACATCGCGGCCCTCAAGCCAATCCAGGTCGCGGCGTTCGACCGTGAGGCCTACATCGACGCCCGCCGGGAGTTCAGCCGAGACGACTGGCTCGATCTCGTCATGCGGACCATCGGCCTCGAGGGCTCCGAATACGACCTTCGAGGCAAGCTCCTCGCTCTCACCCGCCTCATCCCCATGGCGGAGCGCAACTACAACCTGATCGAGCTCGGGCCGTGGGGCACCGGCAAATCATTCGTCTATCGCGAGTCCAACCCGAACACGATCCTGATCTCGGGGGGCAAGGTCACCGTCGCCCAGCTCTTCGTGAATATGTCGTCCGGCCGGGTCGGCCTGCTAGGCACGTGGGACGTTGTCGCCTTCGATGAGGTCGCCGGCTTGCAGATGTCGGACTCCACCGTGATCAACATGCTGAAGGACTTCATGGAGTCCGGCTCGTTCGCCCGAGGCAAGGAGGAGATTCCTGCAGAGGCATCGGTGGTTTTCGTCGGCAACACGTCGAAGCCGCATGAGGAGCTAGTTCGTACCGCTCACCTGTTCGCCGATCTGCCATCGTCAATGATCGACCCGGCATTCCTCGACCGGCTGCACTACTACCTGCCAGGGTGGGAGGCGCCGAAGCTCGAGAAGCGGCTGTTCACCAACCACTTCGGCTTCGTGTCCGACTACTTCTCCGAGGCCTTGCGCCAGGAGCGCAAGCGGACCTTCGTGTCGGCACTCGACAACGACTTCTCACTCGGTTCGCACCTGGCGGCCCGTGACGAGAAAGCGGTCCGCAAGACCGTCTCGGGGGTGCTCAAGATCCTGCACCCGCATGGCGAGTGGAGCCACGGCGACCTGCGTGAGTACATCGAATTCGCCATCGAGGGCCGGCGACGGGTCAAGGAGCAACTCAAGAAGCTCGCCGCCCACGACTACGCCAAGACTTCGTTGTCCTACATCGAGAACGACACTGGTCGCGAGGTTTGGGTCGAGGTCCCCGAGCAGCCGGAGGACTTCGACGTCGATGCCGACCTCCAGGCCGAAGAGGAAGAGGCCGAGGCCGTCGCCAGGCTCACGACCCTCGACCTCATCGCCGCGGGCGAAAGTAGAACGGTCGAGTTCAAGCAGACCGCCAGGTTCAACACTCACACCAATAAGGCCGACAAGAACATCGAGCACGGCGTGGTGAAGAGTGTCGCCGGCTTCCTCAATGCAGGTGGTGGCACCTTGCTCATTGGCGTCCATGACGAGCAACGGGTGACCGGCCTCGCCGATGACTACAGCCTCGTAGGTAAGAAACAGGACAAGGACGCCTTCGAGAACTGGCTCGTCGGGAAGCTCGTCCAGGAGCTCGGCGACGTCGCTATCAGCGCGTTCGTCGAAATCGGCTTCGAGACCTTCGACGAGGGCGATGTGTGTCGAGTCGAGGTGAAACCCAGCGACCAGCCCGTCTACGCCGGCGAGAACGCCGAACTGCTAGTCCGGGTCGGGAACTCCACTCGTCCCTTCAACACGAAGGACGCCATCCAGTACATCAAGACGCGCTGGTAGGCGCAACGCTGCCTCCGAGTGAGCGGTTCTTCGAGACGGACCTCCGGCGCGGTCTATTGTCGGAGACGTGCCTGCAGTTGAAGCCCAGCGGTCTTCTTCACTTGATCGGTGAGGTGGATGTAGATGTCCCGGGTTGTGGCCAGGTCGGCGTGGCCGAGCAGCTCCTGGACGACGGCGAGCTCGACGCCGGCTTCGAAGAGCAGGCTCGCGTAGGTGTGTCGAAGGGTGTGTGGGCGGACTTCGTCGGGCAGACCGAGCTTCTTACGCATCCGGCGGAAGCGGCGCTGGACGTTACGCGGGTACTGCCAGGTGCCGACCTCGCTCGGGAACAGCGCGTCGCAGTCCTCGTCCCACCGCTTCGCCGCGAGACGCCGCTCCGCCACGAGGACCCGGTGCCGCTGCAGCGCGGTGACCACATCGTCCACGAGCGGGACCGTTCGTCGCCCCTTGTTGCTCTTGGGCGGACCGAACCGGAGTCCGCTCGCGTGCTGTCCGAGCGTGCGCTCGACACGAAGCGTGCGCACCTCGAGGTGCACGTCGATCTTCCGTAGGGCGAGTGCCTCGCCGAGACGGAGACCGCAGTAGGCCATGACCGCCCACAGCGCGTGATCCCGGGTGTCCTCGCTCGCCGCCAGGATCCGCTTCACGTCGTCGAGGGTCAGCGGCTCGACCTCGTTGCGGGGGACCGCCGGGGGAGTAGCTCGCTCGCAGGGGTTGACGACCAGGATCCCGTCGCGGACCGCCGCGCCGAGCATCGAGCGCAGGATCTGGTGGACCTTGCTGACGCTCGATGGCGCCAGGTCGTCGAGCATGGCTTGGTACGCGCGCTGGATCGTGCGCGCGTCGAGGTCGAACAGCTTGATGTGCCCCAGGTGCGGGACGACGTGGCAACGAACGAGCCGCTCGTAGCTCGCGGCCGTGGACTGGCGGAGTTGGCCCACCGACGCCCGGTACTCGACATCGGAGACGATCCACTCCTTGGCCCACGCCTTCAGCGGCGTGCGCCGGTCGATGTTGGTGGCGCCCCGCTCGAACTCGTTGCGGAGCTGGTGGAGCAGGCGCGCCGCCTCCTCCTGCGTGTCGGCGGTGCGGGTGCGCCGGACGCGCTTGCTCTTCACGTACCCCAGATCCAGGACCGCGCACCACTTGCCGTCACGCGATCGCTGGTGGATCGACCCTTCGCCGGCTGCTCGTCTCCCCATGGCTACCTCGCCTCCCTGCGCGAGCCGCGCGTCGCACCGTGACGCCTCCGAAGTCCGAAGGCGACCTCTAGACGGGGAGGCCTGTGGAAAGGCGTCAGACGTGACAGCCAGACAGCCGCGCTGACAGCCAAGCCCACGAACGACCGCGGGCATCGGCGAACGCCCACGAACGAATGGGCCCGCATCGGGCCAAGTCCCGGAAGTTCCGAATCCTGGGCGCTATGCCGCTGTATCGGCCAGAATCTGCTTCGCGCGGGCGAACACGGCGTCGAGCATCTCCTCGGTGAGCCGACCGGTGAAGGTGTTCTGCTGGCTGACGTGGTAGCTGCCGATCAGGGTGCGTCCGTCGGGCAGGGCTGCCTCGGCACCGTGGCCGAAGCGTGGCTTGCGGCCGACCCAGCCCCGGTGACGC
>SKMT01000445.1 GCA_007120915.1 Myxococcales bacterium
CTCACCGCCACCGGCGGCGACGCCGAAACAGCGAAGCACGCCTTTGATACTGCCTGTTCGGCCGGAAAGCTGAAGGGCTGTCTGCGACTTCTGCAGCTCGAACCCGCTGAGTCCAGAATGGACTCTCTGTGTCAGAAAGCTACTCGTCGATGTACCGACGAGTCGCTCGCCGAGCCCGATGAGCAGGTCTGCGAGGAGCTCGTCGAACTCTGCCCCTCCGTTGAGATTCCGGATCCCTGATGGACCAGCGCAGCGATGTCCCCATACCCCTGTTCAGCAGTCGAATCGTCGATCTGCTGGTGCCTGACGGTGTCGGTGAACCGAATTCGTTGAACGAGTTACGAAGCCGGGCGTTGATGCTGGTGCTTCTGGGGGTTGTAGTAACGCTGCTCGGGTTTTCGGCGATCTATTACTTTCTGGTCCCCGGTGCCCCCTGGTTGTGGATGTTCCCGCTGGTTTTGATTCCGGGAGTGCTGGCGACAGGGGTGTTGCATCGCCGCGGTGGGTCGGTGGCTGTCGGCGGCCACGGGTTGTCGCTTCTGCTGGTCGTGTCTGTGGTATGGTTCGGCTTTTTTACAGGTGGGATCTTCGCTCCCGGCACCCCCTGGCTGATCTTGTTGCCCCTGTTTGCCACCCTGTTCGGCACCACTCGCGCCGGGGTCGGCTGGAGCATGGCCGGGCTGGCAGTGCTGGCGATGATGCTGGTCTTTCACACCGATGGGATCCTGGTGCTGCAGATGATCCCCGACGACTATTTCACCGCGATCTGGATGGGGTCCACGGCTGCGCTGCTGGGGTTGGTGTTTCTGTTTTTTCTTCTCGGTCGTCAGTTGCAGCGTTGGCTGCTGCGTCAGGTCGAGACCAGAGGTGCGAAGCTGCAGGCGGTTTTGGATGCGGCCCCGGGGGGGATTTTTACCATCGATCGCGAGGGGGTGATTCAGGGCGCAAACCGCGGCGCCGAGCAGATGTTCGGTTACGGCGAGGACGACCTGGAGGGACGTCGTATCACCGATCTGATTCCCTCGATGGGGGTGGAGGTCGACGAAAGCGGCGAACGCGACGTGTTTGCCCCGCTTGACTATCGGGGGGATGCGGAACATCGAGGCAACAAATCGAATGGCGAAGGGTTTCCGCTGTCGCTGTCGATCAGCACCTTCGGTAGTACCCTCGACGATGATCAGGCCGTCGTGGTGGTGCGCGACGAAACCCGCGGCCAAAAGATGCGCGCCGAAATGATGCAGATGGATCGGGTGGCCACCGTGGAGACGATGGCCAGTGGGCTGGGCCATGAGATCAATAATCCGCTCTCCTACATCAAGGGCAACCTCGACTATCTGAAGCGCAAGTTCGACCGCGGTGAATTCGACCAGTTGGACGAAGAGGATCTGATGGAGGCCGTCGAAGACGGGCTGCACGGGCTGGAGCGCATCCAGGGCATCGTCTCCGATTTGCGCCGGTTCACCCACCACCAGGGAAGCCCCGAACTCGGCGCCATTGACGTCGAGGATGTGCTGCTGGCGACACTTGCAGTTGTCAAAAATGACGCCCGCCATCGCGCCGAATTGAACCTCGACCTCCAACAGGTGCCTCCCGTGCTCGGAGAGCGCCACGGGCTCGGTCAGGTACTGCTAAATCTGTTGCTCAACGCCACCCAGGCCATCCCCGAGGGCAACGCCGACGAAAACGAAATCGAGGTGGCAACGTCACGGCAGCGCGACGAAGTGGTGGTGACCATCCGGGACACAGGCGACGGGATCGCCGAGGAGCACCTGGAGCGGATTTTCGACCCCTTCTTCACCACCCGCGACCCCGACGAGGGTACCGGGATGGGTCTGGCGATCTCGCAGAACATCGTCGAAGAGATGGGCGGGTTGATCGAAGTGGACAGCACCGTGGGTGAGGGCACGACGTTCACACTCCGGCTGCCCGTCGCACCGGTGGCACAAACAGCGAATTCACAGTCCGCTGTTATGGACTCGGTGCCCCCACAGCTTGCCGGCAGCTCCATTCTGATCATCGACGACGAGCCGAAAGTCTGCCGTGCGCTCAAGAGGCTGCTCAACACCAGCTTCGACGTTCAGTTCAAGACGGACGCCTCCGAGGCACTGGAGCTGATCTACGACGACCCGCAACGGTTCGATTTCATCCTGGTCGATCTATTGATGCCCACCGTCAGCGGCCGCGAGGTCTTCAGGTCCATCCAACAGCAGTGCCCCCGGCTTGTCGGGCGGGTTCTGATTATCACCGGCGGTGCATTCACCGAGGAATCACGGCAGTTTCTCGAAGGCGAAGATGTCCCCTATCTGCAGAAGCCGATCGAACCGGAGGAGACGTTCTCGATGCTCCAGAAATTGCAATCATTCGTGAAACAGCACCCCGTCTAATTTGGTGAATCGCCATACTGCGAGAATACCGCCGAGTCGGGTCGTGTGTCTTGTGTCGTGTGTCTTGTGTCAGATTCATTGACCAACTCCGGGTCGAAACCACCAACGCAGCTCCCGAGACCCAGGCCCAAAGACTCAAGACAGGCGCCGCTGAGTTGCGATTGGGCACAACGTTATGTGGCGACGCGAACGTCGAAACAGGCCCCATCCTCCGATGATACGTACTGGATGGAACCACCGTGTGATTCGAGCAGCGTTTCGGTGATCGACAGACCCAGTCCGGTGCCCCCGCGGTCGCGGGCGGTGGTGAAGAATTCGTCGAATATCCGGCCCACGTTGCCCTCGGAGATCCCGGGCCCGTTGTCCTTCACCCGAATCAGCACGTCGTCGTCGCCGGGGTTGACACTGATGGTGGCGGTGTCGCCGCCGTGTTCGCGGGCGTTTCCGACCAGGTTCGCCAACACCGCCTCCAGCGCCTCCTGGTCGATGGCCACTTCGAGCTCATCGCTTTCGGCGTCGACGATCACCGCAAAGTCGTCGGTGCGGTAGGCATTGGCGACGTCTTCGATCACCTTTATCGCATCGCAGTGACCGTCGTCGTCGGGGGTGGCCACATCGGCTTTGGCCAGCTCCAACAGCCGGCCCACCAACTGTTGGAGCCGCTGGGCATCATCGTCGAGCATCTGCAGAAAGTCGGCGCGCTCCTCTTCGCTCATCTGTTCCAGGTGGTCTTCCAACAGCTCCACGGTACCCCGGATCGACGTCAGCGGAGTCTTGAACTCGTGGGAGACACTGCGGGCGAAGGTGCGGATATAGTCGGCCCGTTCCTGAAGCGACGACGCCATCTGAGCGATCGACTCCGAGAGGCGCTGGATCTCATGGGTGCCCGGTTTTTCGATCGGCTCGGTGCCGTCGGCTTCGTCCTTTGCGGCCCGTTCGGTCTGGTCGATGAGCCGCTCGATGGGCCGGCCGATGTAAAAGGCGGTCAGCCCCGAGATCGCCAGCCCGCCCAGAAGCATCAGCGCCAGTAGCAGACCGAAGGCGGTGCGGTTGTCATACAACGCCTGGGGCAGGCTCTTGGGGGTGCGCCACACCATCACCGCGCCCACAATGCGGTCGCCCTGGGTGATTGGCATCGCCA
This sequence comes from Myxococcales bacterium, assembly GCA_007120915.1. Lineage (GTDB taxonomy): Bacteria > Myxococcota_A > Bradymonadia > Bradymonadales > Bradymonadaceae > SLJM01. The sequence continues at coordinate 3,526 of SKMT01000445.1, forward strand.
TAAAGACCCGGTTCGACGTCTCGCGGGCCACCGATTCGAGCGAAATGCCCTCCGGGATGTCTTCGCGTTCGCGCAGCATCCGCACCACCTCGCCGTCGAGCGCCCGCTGAATCTCCTCGCGGTGATACAGCGACATCTCCTTCTGACTGGAGTTGGTCGACGCCACGGTGTTGCCCTGCCAGTCGACGATGGTCATCCCCGACATGGTCACACGTTGCGCCTCCTGAAGCCCCGGCTGCAACTGCACGCCCACCTGCTGCAGCATCGGGTCCGGCGCCCCTCGCGGTGGTTTCGGCGCCTCCTCCGGCTCGTAGATCTTGTCGCTGGACCCATCCAGCGTCGGTTCGATGGGTCGAAAGTCGTAAAACTTCTTCGGCCACTGCACTTCACCGGAAACCCCAAACTCGGCGGGTAGCTCGTCGTAGTCGCTCTCTTCGATAACCTCTGCGAGCTGCTGTTCGGTC
>SKMT01000557.1 GCA_007120915.1 Myxococcales bacterium
AGAACGACCTCGACCCCGGCTGTTCCGCCCCCTCTTGTCGCCGATGTGTCCCCTTGTTAACCTGCGATTTGACATGTTGAACCCACGCTTACAAGCAATACAGGCGACCTGCTCATGTCACTAATCGACAAATTCGACACCGGTGATGTCGTCGAGAATCGATATCACCTCGACATTAAAGTTCACGAGGGTCGCTGGGGCGACATTTACCGGGCTACAGACCGGCTGAACGACCGGCCGGTGGCGGTGCGTTTTTTCCCCATTGGCGAAGATGGTCCTGAAGATCTGGATCGGTTCGAGGCGCACGCCCGTGAGCTCTCCGGGATGACCGCTCCCACCATCGTCACTCCCTCCGATCATGGGGTCCACGAGGAGATTCCCTACCTGGTGTACCGCTGGGCCGCCGGTGAGAATCTGCAGGACCGGCTCGCCGAACGGGGGCGGTTGGACCGAAAGTCCACACTGCTTGTGGTCGAACATCTTCTGAAGGGGCTGGATCGGGCGCACGACTCGCGGCTGACCCACGGGTTGATCCGTCCCGTCAAGATCATCGTCGACGAACTCGACGGGGATGACCCGCTGGTCAAACTGGTCGACTTTCAGATCTGGCGCTTCTACGAGTGGACCCGCGGTGAAGATGCGTTCGATGAGGGGAATCTGTCGCGTCGAATTGTCCGCTACACCTCCCCCGAGGTGCTCGAAGACCATCGGGTCAAACCCTCTTCGGACGTCTACGCCGTCGGTCTGGTCGCCATTGAACTACTCACCGGCCAGCCGGCGTTCGATGACAACAATCGTGTCGCGCTGATCGCGCGGCAACTCAGCGACGAGACCGCCACGCTTGGCGATGGTGTCGACGCCGGAGAAACGCTGCGGTCGTTCCTCGACCAACTGATCTCCAAAGACGAGAAGGTGCGGTTTCGCACTGCCGGAAAAGCCCTGGAGTTTTTGCAGGACAACAAATCGGCGATGCTCTCCGAACCCGCCTCCAGCGGCGCCCCAGAAGAAGCAGAGCCGTCGGAACCCGAAGAGACCTCCGAGCCCTCCGAACCCGACCTGGAGCAACCTGCGGGCGACGATAGTGACGACTCCGCCGCTTTTGCCGACGGCCCCGACCAGTTCGACCCCGACGATGAGCTGTTCGAAGGAGATCCTTCGTCGATGCAATCGCTGTCCGACGGCGACTCCTTTGGCGACGATGACTCCTTTGGCGACGATGACTCCTTTGGCGACGATGACTCCTTTGGCGACGATGACTCCTTTGGCGACGGCGACTCCTTTGGCGGAAACGACGAGCTGGAGTTGGACCTGGGCGATGACGACGAAGAACTGTTCGACGACGACGAGCCGCTGTTCGACGAAGACAACGAGTTCGGCAAGTATCTGGGCGACGACGACGAAATCAGCGAAGACGACGTCGTACTCGACGAGGAGACCGACGGCCCGGGGCCGCGCCCAAGCGCTATTCCCCTCGAAACCGCCGGCAATGCCTCCGACCCCGTTGACGATGACGAGCAGGACTACGATCCGTCGATCGCCGACACAATCTCTACCGGCAAAAATGAAAATCCCCTCGGCACTCCCACCGATCCGCGCAGCTCACAACATCAGGACCGACCCGCCTCCTCCCGCGGCCCCGGCCAACAGCCCCGCCCCACCGGTGGCTCCCCGGAAGCCGACGGGGATATATCGCTTCCCATCGCCGCCGCTTTGGCGGTGGGCATGCTGGTGCTGATCGTGGGCGCCATCGGCTTCATCGCCTTGTCGGGAGACGATCCCGACGGCACCTCCGCCGCCGAGACCACTCAGGCCGACCAGCAGGACGATGAGCCCCAGGTGTATGTGATGGAAATTCAGACCTCACCGCCTGCCCAGCGCGTGCGCACCAGCAGAGGTGACGAGGGGATGAGCCCCCTGGAAATCGAGCTGACCGACGATCAGTTTCCCCTCGAAATCTGGGCGCGCATGGATGCGGACAACCAGAAAGAACGCATCATCGAAGAACCGATCGACGAAGTTCACTTCGACTTCGACGACTGAAGACTCTGCTGGACCACCTGGTCGTACAGCCGCAACACCTGGTCGTCGACCGCCTGGCGTGAAAACCGCAGGCTGACCCGCGCTCTCGCTCGCCGTCCCAACTCCTGGAGATATCGCGGGTCATCAAGCACCTTCGCCAGCGTGCTGACCGCCCCCTGCCGATCCCCTTCGAACACCAGATGGCCCGTCTGAGCCTGCTCGACCATCGACCGCGCCCCGGGGGTGTCATAACCGACGGTGGGAACCGCCATCGCCGCCGCCTCCCCGATCGCGTCGTGAGGAGTGGAAGCGCGCCCCAGCCAGGCCAGAACGTCCATCGCCAAAAACAGGTCTGCTCCCGACTCCGCCTGCTCAAGCAGCCGCACTCTTCCTCGGTCTTGAAGACGTCTCAGCCGTCGGGCCTGCCCTGCGGCAAGCTCACCTCTCGGAATGATCAACCAGCCCACCGATGGATGGGTCAGCCTCAGCTTCGAGATCGCGGCGATCAACTCGTCCGCTCCGTGCCTCCGGGTCACCGGCCCCACCCACCCGACGACCTGACGCCAGTGGCGCGGCAACTCCAGGCGCTGCCGTGCGCCCTGCCGGTCGATTCTGCCCTGCTCGGGCAGCGAGTACTCATCCAGGTCCACCCCGCTGCCGCCGATGATGATCTCGAGCTTGTCGTTGTCGGCCAGCTCCAGATCCTGAGCGAGCTGAAAGTCGAACTCCGTGGTCACCAGGTAGCGATCGACCTGGTCGCCGAGCCAGCGGTATGCCTGGCGCATCAGCCGCCGGTAGGGCCCGCCCACCGTCTCGTTGACCGTCTCTTCGGCGCGGCGGACCATCCCGGGCATCTGCCCCGTCGCCCACCCCAGCGGACCCAGGGGGATACGCACCGGCTCCTCGTCGAGCCAGTGAAACTCCATGGTCGCAAACAGGGTCGGAACTTCGGCCTGCCGCGCCGCAAACGCTCCCATCCAGGCGACGCGATGGCCCAACAGATGCACCAGCACCGGGCGCAACTCCAACAGTTGTGCCTGCACGATGAAATATGCCCCCAGCAGTCCCGCCGGGTTGTGCACGTGGTGAACCGGGATCGAACGGGCATGGATCCCGTTGCGGTTTAACTCCTCGATCCCGGCGCCGGGCCCGGCGAGCACATGCACCTCAAAGCCCTCGTCGCGAAGCCGCCGCAACCGTTGCAGATACCTCCGCACCACCTCGTCGGCATCCCGCGCCACATACATCAGCCGCCACACATCATCCCGACCGGGATCGTCTTGCATCCGTTGGTTCCTTCCTGCTGTTTCGCACTGCCACAACGTCGAACATGCTCCCTTCTTAGGCTCCGACGCTATCCGTCCCTACCATTTCGTGTAAAGACACACTCGGCGCTTGCCCCCCGATCGCACACCCACCACAATACCCCCGACCAGTTACTTGAACGGGAAATAACATCATGACCACTATTCTCGTCGGCACAGATCTTTCGGACAACGCCCTGGACGCTGCGAACTGGGCATTTGGCCTCGCCTCGCTGCTCGACACCGAAGAACGTCCCGCCACAGTCACCCTGGTGCGCGTGATGGGCAACGACGAAATGGAGCTGCGCAGTGTCATCGGCGACTCCTCGGAACAACGGGAACTCGAAGATCTGAAACAGGAGGTTCAGCGCTGGCTCGCCGACACCGATACCCGGTCCATCGACTACGACATCGAAATTCCGATCGGTCGCAAAGCCCGCACCCTCAGTGAGATGGCCGAACAGCGCGACGCCGACTGGCTGGTCGTCGGCAAGTCCGGAAAAGGTCGACTGGCACGACTGTTCGTCGGCTCTACCACCGAACATCTGGCGCTTCGCCCCCCCTGCCCACTGGCGGTGATTCACCCCGACGGGTTCCAGTGGGGCGACGGGCTCAACGTGCTGGCCGCCGTCGACCTGACCGAATCCGCCGCCGACGCCGCCGCGCTCGGCGCCGAACTGGTCCAACTGGCCCAGGGAAAGCTGCAATTGCTGCATGTTATCTCACTGCCCGAAGGCTCCACCCCCGTGATCGAAGGTCCCCACAGTCACCCCGAGACATTACAGGCCCACCTCGCCGATGCCGACGAGTGGGCCCGAAACAGGCTGGAGGCCCTCATCCACAACCGCGAAGCGTTCTCATCGGTTTCGGCGGATGTCGAAGTCCGACCCGGGTACCCGATCCACGAAGTGCTCGCCGCCATCGAAGAGTACGGCGCGAATATGCTGACACTCGGCGCTCACGGACGCTCCCGGTTCGCCCGGTTTATGCTCGGCGGTATCGGGCGAAGCCTGCTGAAGAAGGCGCCCTGTTCGGTCATTCTCGCCCCGCCGGTCGAAGACGATGATCGGCCCCGACACTCCGGCGGCGAGTAACCGCAGCTTCTCCTGATCCCAGGCCGTATCCACCGATGTCACGTCCCTCCTTCGACCCGGGCGAACCGCCGGCAATGAACACTCCGGTCGGTCCGGTCTGGATCGCCGACGGCGCCGATGCGCCCTGGCGTATCCGCCGCGTCGACTCCGCGGAGGGTCTGCTGAAACTTGGCGTAACCCTGGGGCATCTGGCCAACTGCAGCCACCCGCACCTCAAGCCCCCCGTCGAATGGTGGCGCGACGACGACCATATCTGGGTGGGAGCTGCTTGCCCCGATGGTCAACCGCTGGACCAGCGACCGCCGGACCGGATGACTTGGTCCGACGCCGTCGCCACCATCACCCCCCTGGCGCTGGCACTTCGCGACGCCCACCGCCGGGGGCTTGTCCACGGGGCACTGGGCCCCTGGAACGTCTACCATCACGAACCGACGGGGCGACTGACCGCCGTCGACTTCGGGCTGTGGCCCTTCGAACCGCTCCCCGACGGCCCCTTTCGGCCCCCGGAGATGAACAGGGAAGACCGGCAGCCCGTCCCCCAGACGGATGTGCACAATCTGACGCGGCTGCTGTTGTATTTCGCGCTCTCTGCCGACGAGGCACAGCGCACCAAACCCAACTTCGAGACCCTTCCCGCCTATGCCATCGCCACCATCGAGCGAGCGCTGTCGCCCAATCCCAACGATCGCCCCTCCACCATCGATGACCTGCTCGCCGGGCTGAACTTCCATGCCCCCGCCCCCGACGACGCAGCTTCCGGCAACGAGTACGACGAGAACGTGGTGACCGGGCGGGTACGCGACGTCGAAACCTTCGAACATCCCCGCCGCGGGGAAGGAATCCGCTTCCGGCTCGACACCCCGAACTGCAGCGATGAATCTCCTGGTGTGTTCGTGTACCGCGACCAGGACGCTGCGATGTTCGACAGCCTGTCGCTGTTGTGGGACGGCGCTGAGCTGACGCTGATCAATCCCCGTGAAATCAAGGACTCCGACCACCAGAAGTTTCTCACCGCCGGCGACAACACGCTGCCCGTGATTCAGCCGCACTGGCCGGTGTCGGTCAGCGACAGCCTCAAAGCCCGCGGTTGTCCCCGTCGGGTACTCGTCGACATGCGCGACCCCGGGGAGCGTACCCATCATCTGGCCTTCGGGACCCTGGTCCACCAGTTTCTCGAAGATCTGTGCGCCGACGACAAACTGACTTTCGAAGATGCCGTCGATCGCCGGCTGGCGCCGCTTCGCATCGATTTTCTCGCCGCCGGAGTCGACGACACCCAGCTCGCCGAATTGCTGAAGGATGGGCGCCGTCACTTTCGTCATCTGCGCCGGTTTACCGCCCGCCGCACCGCGTCGGCTGCGCACCACGACCGCGTCGGCTGGTGCGGCCACCACGCCGAGGCGACCCGCTATTCTAGCCGCTACGGGCTGGAGGGCCGCGCCGATCTGGTGGTCACCGATCCCGACGAGGGCCTCCAGATCATCGAGCTAAAATCGGGCAAGCCCTGGCATGACCACGACGGCCAGGTCCAGAGCTACGCCCTTCTGTGGCGCCAGCTCGCCGCGGCGAACAATCTGACGACCACCGGCCATCTTCTCTACTCGAAGACAGGCCGCATGAAGCAGGTACCCCTGGAGGGCGAGGCCGACCTTGCGGGGCTTGTTCACGGGCGAAACGGGTTGATCGCGCTTTTTCGAAGTTTCGTCGACCCCGACTACGAATATCGCCCGCCGAGCTACATGGAAGAGCCATCGCTATGCCGCGGGGGCGGCTGCCGGTTCCGCCGAAGCCGCTGCGCCGCGCAGACCAGGCTGCTCGGCGATGACTTCTCGCCGGGCGACGACAGCTCCACGATGTATCAGTTGCACTTCACCCGCCTGGTCGAAACCGAGCGCTGGGGCACTCAAACCCAACTGGGCGCCGTGTTTCAGCCCTCGCGGCTGAACGCCCGGCTCGCCGACGCCACCGCCGCTGACGACCTTCAATTGCACCCCGCCCCCGGCACCCACCGCAACAGGGCGTTGCTGATCGGCGACGGGCTTCACGTCTTCACCCCGGGCGACCGCATCCTGGTGCACCGCGGCGACATCGACGCCCACCACGTGATGCGCGCCCGGGTGACCCGAGCAGCTCATCCGCACGCCGATCACCCCGATCAGGCGAACATCGAGGTCGAGCTCAGAAGCGCGACGGTGGCCGACCATCTGACCGGCGCAGGCTGGATCGCCGACATTCTTCCGTCGCGCATCGGCTACCGAACGGCCCACCGCGCGCTGTACCGGCTGCTCGAAGTTGGCGACGATACCGCTGAGCTCGTGATTCGTCCTCACCGGTTCGAACTACCCGCCGGGCAACCGGAGCAAACACCGCCTGTCGCCGACGCCTCCGAAGCCTTTCTGAACGACTCCCAACTGACCGCCCTTCGGCGCGGGCTGGCCGACTCCACGGCCACGCTCATCCAGGGCCCGCCGGGCACCGGCAAGACCACGGTCATCGCCCACCTGGCCTGCGAGCTGGCTCACCGCGACCAGACCGTTGTGCTCGCAGCGCTGACGAACACCGCTGTGGACACCATGCTGGTCAAATTGCTCGACGCCGCCGAAATTCGCGGTGAGCCTCCCCCGGCATTTCTGCGACTCGGCTCCCCGGAGCGCTCCCCGCTGCTCGCCGACGAACTGGACAGGCGCGGGCTCGACTCTGCGGACTACTTTGCCGATGAATTGGCCGCCAAAGTGTCATCGCTCAACGAGCTGGCCCACCGGCTCGATGAGGTTCAGATCGTCGCTACCACCGCCCACAGCAGTATCCGCCACAGCGCGATGACCTGGTTTGAGAACCACCGGGGAAGCCCCGCCTTCGATGTGGCTCTGCTCGACGAGGCGAGCCAGTTGACCGAGCCCATGGCCCTGGCGCCGATCACCGCCGCCGATCGCTTCGTGCTCATCGGCGACCACCGCCAGCTTCCTCCCATCGTCACCTCCGAGCGGGCGCTTAGCGTCTTTCTTGACGAAGAAGACATCGCCGAACCGCTTCAACGCGCCGGGATCGCCGGGCTCGACCGCAGCCTCTTCGAGCGGCTCGCCGGATTCGTCGCCCCCCACATGCTCACCACTCAGTACCGGATGCACCGCCACATCATGGCGTTTGCCAACGAACAGTTCTACGACGGCCGACTCGTCGCCCACAAAACCGTGGCCGACCACACGCTGGATGTGGACTCCACCGGCGACGACGCGATTCTGCGGGCAGACCACCCGGTGGTCTTCGTCGACATCGACGGCCAGCAGATCGGACGCACCAACCCCGACGAAGCCCGGGCGGTCATCGATGTACTGCGCCGGCTTGCCGACCGGTGCCCCGACGCCTCCGTCGGCGTCATCTCCCCGTTTCGCGCCCAGGTACAACTGTTGCGAAAGTTGCGCGACAGCGCCGACACGGCACTTCCCGCCCAGATCGACACGGTGGAGCGGTTCCAGGGCAACGAACGAGACGTCATCTGTGTCAGCCTCGTCAAAACCGACCACCCCGGCGACTTCATCGCCGATCGCCGACGGCTGAACGTGGCGCTGACCCGGGCCCGGATGAAATTGATCCTCTTCGGATCCGGTTCATGCCTCCGTGAAGACGCGCTGTTCCGACAGTGGCTCGACGCCGAAACCACCACCCTGGTTAAACTGTGAACGACGAATCCCACACACCTTCCCCCCGGGGGGAAGTGGCCGAACGCAGTGAGGTCGATGGGGGGAACTTGCAAACCCTCGCCACCATCGCAATCCCCCTGCTCCTTCTGACCGCCTGCGACCTCCCCGGCTGCGAGCCCGAACCGGACGACCCCGAACCGACAGCGGCCGAACAACCCGACGAGCCCCCACACCACAACCACTCCGACCCGTCGCCGATCCTCGATCTGACAACCCCCGGCGACCACCCCGAAACCACCCTGTCGACCCGCTCCGTCGATCAGTTCACCGCCTGCTACGAACTGTTTGAGCCCGACGGCGAACCGACCGACTGGCCCGACGGCGCCGACGACATCGACCGCACGCTCTTCGGGTGCAATGCCGAGGGCTTCGAACACCTCGACGACGGCGGGCTGACCGTCGCCTACGAGGTGCCGGCACCGGATGCAGACAACGATATCACCGATCTGCGCGTCGTGCTGTTCGACGATGAGGGCGCACTTCAGTGGCACCGCAGAATGGACCGCACCTGGAAGAGGGATCGGTTCGCCGCCCGCTATCGCGGCTCCTTTCTCGCCCCAGTGGGCGACCACCTCGTCTGCACCGGTACCCGCTGGCATCAGCAGACCCAACTGATGTGCGTTCGCCGCGACTCCGGCAGCGTCGCCTGGGATGGCCGGGTAAACATGGAGCCGAAGACCGGCTTTTTCGGCTACGACTCCAGCCTCTTCGGCGCCGACGAAGACGGAATCTCGCGGCGCTATCCCTACTCCGGCGCCGAGATGCGCCACCGCTCCTTCGCCCCCTCCGGTGGGGCGACATCGTATCTGGCCAACGACGGGCGGCGTATCTTCTACGGCCCCGGCGAAGACCACCCCGCCGTCCAGGGCTGGGATCTGGAAGTGCTCGACAAAATCTGGTCCGCCGATCTGCCCGACGCCCCAGATCGCACCTTCGATGAAGTCGCCGCCGGGCTGGGGCTGGTGCTGCTTCTGGTCGACGAAACACTGCTGGCGTTGGACACCGACACCGGCGAGTTACGCGTCGGCATGCACGTCGGGGACGCAACGCCGATCACCACCTACTCCGATGACACGCTGTTTGTGTTTTTGCGCGTCGACGACCAGCCGCTGATCTACGCGATCGACCCGGACGAAGGGATTGTCCAATGGGTCGGCGAAGCCCCGGCGGCTACCCGGGCGTTGCACCATGCCGACGGGGAGCTGCTCACGCGCAGCGTGCGCACCGTGCGCACCGTGGTGCCCTAACCCACGACCCCACGCCCCCTTGCAACTGCGCTGCCGGCGGTTATCTTGACCCGCGCAATCGACCCATTTCGCCTCATTGTGACAATTCTGGATGATGGAGCCACCCATGAACCCCGACATTTTCCGGGCCTATGACATTCGCGGCATCGCCGATACCGAGCTGACCGATCCTGTGGTCGAAAAGATCGGACAGGCATTCGCGACGATGGCCATCCGCCGAGGCGAGGAGATCCCCAGAATCGGTGTGGGCCGCGACGCCCGTGACTCCTCCGAGCGCATCTATATGGCACTCGAAAAGGGTCTGCGGCGCGCCGGCGCTCACGTCGTCGACCTGACCACCGTGCCCACCCCGCTGACCTACTTCGCGACCTTCCGCCAGGAATACGACGGCTCCATCCAGATCACCGGCAGCCACAACCCCGGTGAGTTCAACGGCTTCAAGATGATGCTGGGCAAAGAGACCCTGCACGGCGACACCATCCAACAGTTGCGCCAGTTGATCGAAGACGACGATCTGATCTCTTCGGACGAAGACCACGGCAGCTCCGCCTATGCCGAGCTTCGCAAGGAGTACATCGAGTGGGTGCGCGACAACATCACCATGGGCGAGCGCAAGCTGCACATCGCCGTCGACAGCGGCAACGGCGTCGCCGGTATCGTCGCCCCCGAACTGCTTCGCGACGCGCTCAACGTCAAAGTCCACGAGCTGTACAGCCAGCCCGACGGCTCCTTCCCCAATCACCATCCCGACCCCACCGTCGAAGAGAACCTCCAGGATCTGATCGCCGCAGTGCGCGAACACAACTGCGATTTCGGCGTCGCCTACGACGGCGACGGCGACCGCATCGGAGTGGTCGACGAAAACGGCGAGGTCATCTGGGGCGACCAGCTTCTGATCGTCTTCGCCCGTCAGGTGCTCGAAAATCACCCCGGCGCCACCATCATCGGCGAAGTGAAATGCTCCCAGACTTTGTTCGACGACATCGAAAACAAGGGCGGAAATCCCATCATGGCCCGCGTCGGCCACAGCCTCATCAAGGCCAAACTGCGCGAGACCAACGCCGAACTCGCCGGGGAGATGAGCGGGCACATCTTCTTCAATGACCGCTTCTTCGGGTTCGACGACGCCCTCTATTCGACCTGCCGGCTCGCCGAGATCGTCTCCCGCACCCACCAGCCCTTCTCAGCGCTTCTGGCCGACGTGCCCACCACGTACGCCACCCCCGAGATCCGCCGCCCCTGCGATGAAAAGCTCAAGTTCAAAATCCCCGGCTACGTCGCCGATCTGTTCGCCGATGACTACGAGGTGAACACCATCGACGGCGTGCGCGTCAAATTTAACGACGGCTGGGGGCTGGTGCGCGCCTCCAACACCCAGGCGGTGGTCTCACTGCGCGCCGAGGGCCACACCCCCGAAGCACGCGACCGCTACATCGAACAGCTCCAAAACGCTGTCGACACCGCCGAAGAACAACTGGGTTGAACGAATTCACACCCGCCAGGGGGCGGTGCGTTCCTCACGCAGCTCCACCAGCCGTGACGCCGACTCCTGAACCACCTCATGCAGATCCCCGGCCAGCGCGATCCGACGAAGTGACTTGATCCCCAGCGTCGGCAACAGCTTCAGCACCAGCCCCGTGTCGGCATAGGGATTGCGCACCACTGCCTCCCGGGCCTCGAATCGCGCAAACCAGCGGGGATGAAAGATCACTTCCTGCAAGATCTCGGGGGTCGACGGACGGCGGGTAGCCACCACCTGGATGTCTTCGAGGCGAATCTGAGGGTTGTCCAGCAACTTGCGGATCACCAGCGGGTCCGGGTCCATCAGAAGCCGCTCCAGAAGCCGGCGCTCTGGTCCCGCCGCCAGGGTGCGCCGCTCCCCGAGAGTGACGTCTCGGTCCTGCGGCAGCCGCACCTCCGGAAGCTCCTGACCTGCGGCCAGCGCCTGATGCGGGGGCACTTCCCGGAACATATCCACCACAGCCGTACGATCGGCGTCGTGGGCCTGTTCGTAGTAGCTTTTGATCAGCTCGTACTCGTCGTTGCGCCGCATCTCAATGAGCCACCAGACGGTGGCCATCATCGCCTCCATCGCTCCCAGCCTGCCCCACAGCGCCGCCCGAATGATCTGGTCGATACACCACACCCCCTGGTGCACATCGAACTCGTCCATCACCCGCTCAACGAGCGAGGCGCGCATCGGCAGCTCCGAAAGCCCCTCCATTCGCTTCAGAATCGTCTGGTACTTCGCATACAGCGGGTCCGGAACATCCGCCGGCGGCTGCTCCAGCCCCTCTTCGTCGCCAGCCAGTTCGACCTGCCGGATCAAATCCTCAACATCGACGCCACTGTTCTCCGCCCCGTCCTCTTGGTCATCACTCACCGTCAGTCCTTGCTCGACACCTCGACGCGATAGCTAAACAGATCGCCGTCGCTGATGCGCTGGGGCACGTCGTCGAAGACCATCGTGAATCGCGCCGCATCTCCCGGGTTCAGGCTCACTGCATCGTCTGATACCAGATCTTGTGCGTCGTCGACGTCGGTCAAGTCCCGAAACTCACTGATGGCGACATCGCCACCACCGAGCCGCGACTGGATGGTGCGAATATCGCGCTCGTTCTCGTCCAACACCGTCGCCCGCAGATCGATGTTGCGGAAGGCGTCGTCATCGTGGTTTCTGACCTGTCCCTGAACCACGAACAACTCGTCGCCCCCGGGCAGCGTAACGTATTCGGCGTGTACCCCGGTCACTTCCACCGGATCCGATGGTTCCACCACCCTGGTCTCCGGCATCGAAATAACCCACTCTTCGCGCGGCTCGTACTCCCCATCCGAGAAGGCGACCTGCAGCATTTCGTCGACGGCCTGGAAGTCGAGAAACCCGTCATTCAGAACGGCGACGGTGCCGACAAAACCCATGAAGACCAGGCTCAATATCAGAAGAGTTGCCACCACCTTCTGGCCCATTCCCCCGCCGATGTTGTGCGGCGCCAGATCTTCGTCGTCCCACATGTCGACATCGGGTCCCCCGCTGGAGACATTGGGGTCCGGTGCCGGTTGAGATGCAGCGGCATTCGCCGTCTGCTGGGTTCCCCCCGGCGGGCCGGCGGGTTGTCTTCCTGTCGGCGGGCCGGCTGCGGCAGCTCCGGGAGGGGGGCCGGCGGCCTGACCGGGAGGGCCTGCTGCAGCGCGGCCGGGGCCCGGCGCACTCGCTGCCGCTGGCGACGCCGCCGACGCATTGGACTGCTGCACCTTGCCCTGGTCCGGATCGAAGTAGGGTCCCCCTTCTCCGAAGGACGGATCGACGTGCTCTTCGGGATCACCGAAGTTGCCGCCGGAACCACCGCCGCTGGCTGCTTGCTGGGCCGGCGCCGATTGTGCGCCACCGGCTACCGCCGCCTGTGGAGAGCTTTCGAACGCATCGTGCGGGCTGTTGTCCTCAACGAAGTCCGCCGGCCCGCTTTGCTGCGGTGCCGATGACTGCTGTGGCGCCGATTGCTGCTGCGGTTCAGCATCCTGCGCGTCGTATGCAGATTGAAACTGCTCCATCTCCGCTTCGTCGGCACCCAGATCTCCGAAGGCACTCTGGTTTTTGGGCTTCAGATCCATGCCGGCGTGGGGAAACGGAGAGTCGCCTCCCGGCTCCGACGCCGCCCCCGGGGCATTCGCTTCCCGGTCACGGTCCTTGTAGAAGATCTCCGGTTCGTCTGCACCGACGTCTCGAACACGAAAGACGTGGTCACATTTTGAACACTGTAGCTTCGTGCCCTCTCCAGTCACCCGGTCGTCGGGCAACTGGAAACCGGTCGAACACTCGGGGCAGCGAATGATCATCGTAACACCTCGGCGCTTCAGAAAGTTGCGATAAGATCTGGGATTTCAATGGCTTCGACTCTACATCGACGCCGCTGGTTTTCCAACAGCTACTACTGTTTGTTCTCCGGTGGTGAATCATCGAGTCCTTCGAGCCGCTGCTCCAGTTCATCGATAGTGTTGCGCAACTCTTCGAGTTCCTGGCGCATCTCCGGGACATGGGTGAGTTGATCCACCGTATCACGCACCCCTTCGTCGATTCGGTCCTGCATCTCTTCGAGGGATTCCCGGATCTGGCCGATGAACTCCCCGATGGCCTGGCCACGCTGCTCCAGATTCTCGGCATGGCGGCGAAACTCCTGGCGCACCTGGGTGACCGGCCACTGCAGGCGGGTGAAAAACTCCTCGCCGGACTGAATGATCCCGCGCAGCACGGCAACGGGAAACGACGGATTCAGCTTCTGCTGCTCCAGCACAATGTGGGTGAGCGTGGCGCTGGTGATGTCTTCACCGCTGGAGTTGTCGACGATGCGCACATCTTCTCCGTCGCGCACCATCTGCTCCACATCCTCGAGCGTCACATACGTGCTCGACTCGGTGTCGTACAGCTTCCGGTTGGAATATCGCTTAATCAGTCGGGGCATACGTCAGAAGTCCACGCCGCCGGCAAAACTGAACTGCTGGACCCGATCGCCGAGCACTGCCTCGAAGGTAAAGCTCATGATCCAGGTGTTGAGCCGCAATCC
>SKMT01000205.1 GCA_007120915.1 Myxococcales bacterium
AGTAGGAGAGTTGGAGTGACCATTGGAGGTCCGTTCGCCGGAGCGTAGCCCCGACCGACCGTAGGCCACTGGCCGGAGGGAGTTCGGGGGCCGGCGGTGGCGACACCCGGGATGGTCGAGAAATTCGCCGGAGCGTAGCCCCGACCGACCGTAGGCCATTGGCCGAAGGGAGTTCGGGGGCCGGCGGTGGCGAAACCAAGAGTGGCCGAGATATTCTGAGAGAAATATGCGAATGAACGCACAAACAACGATTGCGGTATTGATGTCCCTGGCGGTCGCCCTGGCGATGGCGGGATGCAACATGGACGATCCGGGCCACCCCGGTGAGCTTGAGGGCCAGGGGATGATGGTCAACCCCCACCTGGGTGTGTACTTCAACTCCCCGGGCTGGCGCGATGGAACGGAGGTGAACCGCAAGCCCAGTGAGTTCATCGCCGAGCGCATCGATCAGGCCAATGTGTCGGTGTATGCGGCGGTGTATGGGTTTAACAAACAGAACATCATCGACGCGTTGGTTCGTGCTCACGAACGGGGCGTGGACGTGCGCCTGGTCGGTGACGCCGGGGAGTATGACCGGGCCACACCGGGCTACGATAAGATGGAGGAGCGCAAGATCCCGGTGCAGACGGGCAACCAGTTCCACATCATGCACAACAAGTTTTTCGTCGTCGACGAGCGCTTCGTCTACACCGGTACCGGCAATATTTCTCGCTCCGAATTCACGTTCAACAACAACCACTGGGTGTTCTTCGATCACGAAGGAATCGCTGAGCGTTTCACCCAGGAGTTCGAGCAGATGTTCGAAGGTCGGTTCTCGGCGGCGAAGGAACCGGTGGACAGCCCGAAACACTACGATCTGGGCGACGGGCTGGAAGCGGAGATCTGGTTCGCACCCCAGGATGATGCGATGGGCCGGATTCTCGAGGAGTTGCGGGCCGTAGAAGAGTCGATTCACTTCCAGATTTTCGCGTTCACCAAAGACCAGGTCGCAAGCGAATTCATCAACCGCCACCGGGAAGGAAAGCAGGTCCAGGGCGTGATCGACCGGTCACAGCTTCACGGCAACGGGCAGTACCACCAGGGCTACAGGCTGTTGGCCAACGGCATCGATATGCGGCTGGATGGCAACTCCAACTCGGCGATCCCCGGTGACTACCAGGGCGGTGGTGGGCGAATGCACACGAAAACGATGTTTCTGGACGTCGACGGAGACGACCCGCGGGTGCTCACCGGCAGCTTCAACTGGTCTGCGGCCGCAACGATCTCGAACGACGAGGTGCTGGTGATTCTGCGAGGCGACGAGATCACTGATCTGTTCCGCCAGGAATACGACGAGATTCACAACACCGCCAAAGATGTCTCCACGTCGATGTGCAAGCTGATGTACGACAGCGATGAACTTAGCTGCGACCACCGCGGCGAGGTTCAGCCCGGAGACGTCGTGATCAGCGAGGTGCACTTCGACGGCTGGAATGCTGAGCGTGATCCCTCGGATGTGACTGGCGACTACGACGAGCGCCGCTCCGTCAGCAACGATCAGTTCATCGAGTTGTACAACACAACGGATCGGCCGATTAACCTGTCGATGTGGACGATCACCAACGGACACGACCACAAACTCGGCTTTACCCCGGGCACAGTCATCGGGCCCGGCGAGCGTTTTCTGGTGCTCGACCACAACACGGTGCCGCTGTCCGAAGGTGAACCGCAGCGGGGTCAGCACGCCTTCTTGAACCCCGACTTCGTGCTGAACACGGCGAACGACCCGCGGTTTCGCCACCTGGATCTGCAGAAGAGTTCGCTGAAGCTCGAGCTCAGAAGCACGGTGCAAAACGAGGGTGAGCACGACGAAACCAAGATCATCGATGTCGCCGGTGATGGTGGGCCGCCTCCGGCCGGGGGCCGCGACGGAGATCGCAACTACTCGATGCAGCGTGTGTTCAACGACGAAGGTGTTCCCGGCGACGGCCAGAACCCGGGTAGCTGGCAGCGCCCCGAGGTACAGGAAGGCGGGGAAAATGTGCATCCCGACTTCCGAGAGTTCATCATCGCCCAGCCGGGTGAGTGACTGGTTAGTAGTTATTGGTTATTGGTTATTGGTTATTGGTTGGTTGGGTGATCGGTGGTGGTCGTTAGGTGTTGGGTGGTAGGTGTTGGGTGGTAAGTGGTAGGTAACTGGGGACGGGCAGTTGGTGAGACGGGTCTAACCGAGGCGAAGCGATGTCGTACAAAGTGCTGGCGCGCAAATGGCGTCCGAGACACTTCGAAGAGGTGGTGGGCCAGGAGCATGTGGCGCGAACGCTGATCAACTCCATCGAGCAGGATCGTGTGGCCCACGCCTATCTGTTCTGCGGGGCCAGAGGGGTGGGCAAGACGTCGACGGCGCGGATTCTGGCGAAGGCACTCAACTGCGAGCAGGGGCCGACCGCCAGACCGTGCTACGAGTGCTCGTCCTGCGAGGAGATCCACGAGGGACAGTCCGTGGATGTCTTCGAGATCGACGGGGCGTCGAATCGTGGGATCAACGAGATCCGGGAGCTAAGAGAGGGGGTGCGCTACGCGCCGAGTCGGGACCGCAAGAAGGTCTACATCATCGACGAAGTGCACATGCTGACCACGGAGGCGTTCAACGCGCTTCTGAAGACGCTCGAAGAGCCTCCGGAGCATGCGCAGTTTATCTTCGCGACGACGGAACCCCAGAAGATCCCGGTCACCATTCTGAGCCGGTGCCAGCGGTTTGATTTCAAGCGGATCAGCCAGCGCGACATCGTCGCTCATCTCGAAAAGCTGTGCGAGGCCGAGGGGCTGAACGCCGAAAAGGCGGCGTTGCAGATCATCGCCCGTCAGGCCAACGGCGGGATGCGCGATGCCTTGAGTCTGCTCGATCAGATCATCAGCTTCTCCGGTGATCAGATCACGGAGCGCGAAATCGCCGAGATCCTGGGGGTGGCAAACCGCAAACAGTTGTTCGAAGTCAGCGAGGCGGTAGTTGCCCGAAATGCGGAGCGGGCGTTGATGGTGCTCGACGACGTGAATCGCTACGGCTACGACCTCCAGCAGTTCGCCTCGGAGCTGGTGACGCACTTCAGGGATCTGATGGTCACGGCGGTGGTCGAACAGCCCGAGAAGGTCACCCAGTTGACCGAAAGTGAGCTGGAGGTGGCAAGAGAGCAGGTCGACGGGATCGACTCCGAGCTGTTGCACCGGTACTTCTCGGTGATGGTGGAGGGGGCCCAGAAGATGAGCCGCTCCGGTTATCCGAAGCTGATCTTCGAGATGACCCTGGTGCGACTGTCGGAGTTGGAGCCGATGAAGAAGCTGGACCTTCTGGTCGACCGGCTTCACTTGCTTGAGGAGACGCTCGAAGACGACGCAGGCCCGGTGGACTGGCCCGACTCAACAGGTGGCGACGGCGGTGGAGGGTCGTCACAACCGGTAGAATCAGAACCGGAGCGTCAGCAGCCTGATCCTGAGCCGGAGCCGGCAGCCGAACCTGAATCGAAGCAAGAACCACCCGGGGAGAGTGCGCAGGGAAAGAACGGGGCCCGGACCACTGACGAACAGCAGGTTCGGGCCGCTGAGCTGAAGAGTGAGCCAGAGTCCCCGTCGGTACAGACGACAGGAAGCCCGGGGGCGGGGACAGTGAAGCAGGAGACATCGAGTGATAACGGTGTCTCGGGACCACAGATGCCGCCCGTTGACGCCTATGAGGCGTCGACGAAGTCGAAATCGGACTCGACGAACGGAGTCGATGCTCGGCAGACAACCAATGGCGCCGAAGCTTTGGCCGAACTCGCCGAGCCAGCCGTCGAGCCATCTGCCAAGGAGCCACCGACCGGAGGGCTGAAGCCGGTTGAAGCCGATGAGCCCGATTCGGACACGGTCGTCCCGGATATCCCGGAGCCACTGAGCCCCTCGGAACACGACGACATCGAGGTGCCCGACATAGAAGGGGTCGACGAGCCGCAGCAACGC
>SKMT01000442.1 GCA_007120915.1 Myxococcales bacterium
GCACGGGGGCCGGGGCGCACAAAGGGGTCTTTACGTTCCTCTTCGTCGGTGGGGCGCTCCGGGAACAACGAGCCCTGTCGAAGACGGCTCAGCGGGGAGGGTAGCCGCCGCCAGCTCACCATCTGTTCCGAGGGAGCACGAAGGGCCAGAAACAGCACCAGAGCTGACAGCGCTGCCACAATGACCAACACGACGCTCCCGGAGATGGCCGCCACTTCTGCCCGGCTGATAAACTCCGCCCAGCTCGTCGCCTCCTGGGGATGAAGATACAACTTCAGCGCCCAGGAACCGACGGTGAGAACGAAGATAAACCCGTAGTTGCGCCGGATGCGATACCCCAGCGCGTCGAAGAAGCGAAGGTGGGGGACAGCCCGGCCCAGGTCGCGGGCAAGTGCGCTCAGTCCCTTGTCGATCTCCTCGCGCGACGGCGCTTCCTGCGGGGCGAGCCGGGGGGCGACGATATACTGATTGACGCTTCGGATCCGGCGCCGCCACAGGTCGTAGATCTGATAGCGGCGACTCTCCATGACCAGAAACAACCAGGTGGCCACCAACAAAAACAGCAACACGAAGTGCGGGGTGTCTGCCCGGCCAAAGGCAAAGGAGATCACCCCGATGGTGGTGACCACCGCCCAGTTGGTGGTCGCATCGAGCCGCTCGCGCCACACGTCGGCGTGCAGCACGATGGCGCGATAGAAGTGAACGACTGCTGAGGAGGGTTCTTCCATGGCCTCAACAACGAAGAATGGGCGATTACTTGACGGTCAGATCCATCAGCATCCGCTCGGCCTCTCGGCTGCTGACGGCAAATTCTCCCTCCACCTCGAAGGTATGAGACCAGGTCTCGTTTGGGTCGAGGCGCTCGTCGATGTCGAGCGCCGGGATGTTGATGTAGTGCGCTTCGGGATCGAGGTTTTCAAAAATTACGGTCGTCCCCTGTTCGACGACGATTTCACGAGGGGTAAACCGCGCCTGGTAGAGAGTGACGGTTCGCTCCTCCTGAGCGGCGTCGTCAGTCAGCGGTTCATCGGGTACCGCATCCGGGGCCGGGCAGCCGGTGATCGCGGCGGCGGACCCGACCAGCGACAGTGCCAAAAGAAAAGTGATGAGACGTTGTACCATTGGGATCCTCCGCGATGGAAAACGGGAAGCCTCGGCGGGAAGGCTCGCTGCCCCCCGCGACGTCGCCACCTTAGAAGAGTCGGCGCTGACAGACCAGCGGTTTGTAGGAGTGCAGGGTTGTAGTTGTCTGTAACGCGCTGGTGTCACCCCCGTTGGCGGTGTTATCGTGCTGATCGCGCGTCGTCGTAATCCCGGTGCAGAGAGGGAACGGGTTGGACTGGAGTATACATCACCGCATTGCCAGAGCTGCACTGAAACTGCAGTTGCTCAGCTTCGATGCTGTCAGCGAAATCCTGACCGACCTGGGAGCGAGAGCTGCCAGGGGAGAAGAGGTCGACACCCGGGTGTGGAGCGAGGCCGGGTGGGTCAGCGACACGGAGCTGCAACGGCTTCTCGACGAAGTGGGAGACCCGTCGGTTACCACGTCGGGCAGCCCCCTGAGCGCAGCGGGAGAGTCATCATCGGCTGACCGATCGGCAGTGCTGGGCGATGGAGATACCGAGGGGTTTGAGGACGTCTCCACCGCTCGCATTGAGGTCGGTTTCGGAGATGATTCCACCGAAGCAGTTGAGGACGAGGGGGATGATGAAGTCGCCGTGGCCGACACGGTGCGCGATGACGACGATGTATCGGTGGTCAATGTCTCCGATACTGTCCAGGACGGAGCGATTCAGATCTCCTTTGAGCAGACCGGGATGTATCCCGGCGAACTCATCGGAGACGGATCGGAACTGGCGGATGACCCCCAGCGCTACCGAATCGGCAAAGAGCTGGGGCGTGGTGGTGGAGGACGGGTGGTCGAAGCCTACGACCGGGCGCTGAAACGGCGGGTAGCCATGAAAATCCACGACCCCATCGAAAAGGACGACAAGGCGCGCAGCCGGTTTCTGTCCGAAGCACAGGCGGCCTGCCAGCTTGAACACCCCAACATCATGTCCGTCTACGATCTGGGAGTGCTCGGCGACGGGCAAATCTACTACACGATGTTGCTGACCCGCGACCACTCCCTGGCCGATGTGCTCGACGGGTTGCGCCAGAATGAAGAGGAGTACGTTCAGCAGTATTCGCTGTCGCGGCTGGTGTCGATCGTCAAACAGGTCAGCCAGGCGCTCGAATACGCCCACCAGCAAGGGGTGATCCACCGCGATATTAAGCCGGGCAATATTATGCTCGGGGAGTTCGGCGAAGTGCTGGTGATGGACTGGGGGCTGGCCGCGGTGCGTGGAGATGGGGTGAAGACCGAGTTGTCCGAGAAAGGAGAAAAGATGGTCGAAGGCGTTCATACGCTGGGAACACCATCGTACATGTCTCCGGAGCAGGCCCGGGGCAGGCTCGATGAGGTCGATGAGCGCAGCGACGTCTACTCGCTGGGAGCAGTGCTGTACGAAATACTGGTGCTACAGGCGCCGTTCGATGCAAAAGATGCTCTCACGACGATGCGACAGGTCGCCGATGGACGCCTCATAGCCCCTGTCGAGGCCGCTGAACACGAACTGTGGGAGATTCCAGAACAGTTGGAGAGGATTTGCCTGGAGGCGATGGAGCACAGCCGCCAGGATCGGCTGCAGTCGGCCGATGCGTTTCACCGGCGACTGCAAGACTATGTCGATGGGATTCGGCCTCGGCGGGCTCGCACACAGTTGGAGGCAGGACGGACTGCTGCGAAGCGATACCACGACGGAAACGCACGCATCCGACAGTTGACCGAAAAGATCGATCGTCTCATCGAGACCATCGACCCCTGGGAGCCGATCGGACGCAAGCGCCGGCTGTGGAAACTGGAGGATCAGCGCGAGGAGCTGACCGTTCAGCGGGCTCGAGCATTCAGCGAGGCGGTCACAGGATTTGAACAGGCAATCGCCAACGATCCGGACTGCGAACAGGCGCGCGAAGAGCTGGCGCAGTTGTACTGGCAGCGCTATTGCGAGGCGGAAGCGCAGGGCGATGAATTCGATCAGGTCTATTTCGACGCCCTGATTCGAGACACGGACCAGCGCGAATACAGCCGTCGGCTGTCCCGACAGGTCAAGCTCAGCGTACAAACGCGCCCGTCTCAGGCAGAAGTCACGCTGTTTCCCTACGAAGAAATCGACCGGCGCCTGGTGGTCACCGACGAACGCAGGCTGGGCAGAACTCCGGTGCAGATCCCTCAGCTTCAGGTGGGTCGGTATCTGATGGTGGTGGATGCACGGAATCGAGCCGTGGTCCGAGCTCCACTTCTGGCGCGGCGAGGCGAGGCGGTGGACGTACGCATTGCACTGCCGTCCGAAGATGCAGTGGAGGATGGATTTACCTTCGTGGCCGGAGGTCCCTGTTTTGTCGGTGGTGACCCGGATGCCATCAATCCCACGCCCCGCCGGCGCGTAGAGGTCCGTTCCTTTTTCTGTGCTCGGTATCCGGTGACCTTCGGGGAGTATCTAGAATTTCTGAATTCGCTGTCCCGCGAGGAGGCGCGTCAGCGCAGGCCTCGACGTCGCGCCGGGCAGCGAGCTCTGGTCAGCTTTGACGAAGAGATTGGCCGCTGGAAACCGAAAACCTTCTTCAGCCAACGACGCTCCAGAGAGGATACGACAAACGACCAGTTGCTGAAGTTGCCCGTGGTCGGAATCAGCGGGCACGACGCACGGGCGTACTGCCGATGGCGCAGCAAGCGCGACGGGCGCAACTATCGGTTACCCACCCAGACGGAATGGGAAAAAGCCGGGCGGGGAGTGGATGCCCGGCTGTTTCCCTGGGGCGACCAGTTTGACGCCACATTCTGCAAGATGCAGCAGTCGCGTCCCCACCAGAGCGTGCCGGAACCGGTGGGAAGGTTCGTCGACGACACCTCGCCGTATGGC
>SKMT01000613.1 GCA_007120915.1 Myxococcales bacterium
CGACATCATCGAAGAGGATGCACTTCCCGAGGTGGCATCCCAACGCTATGAGCCAGTAAGCGTGCTCGGTGAGGGCAGCTTTGCGATAACCTATCACGTCCGCGACCGAACCTCCGGCGAAGATCTGGCGCTGAAGGTGTTGCGCGTCGAGCGTATCGACGACTGGAAGGCGCTGGAGCTGTTCGAACGGGAGGCGAATGTACTCCAGCGACTCGATCACCCTCATATCCCCGGCTACGCCGATTTCCATCGCGACGACGAAGCCGCGGTCGCCTATCTTGCCCAGTGCCTCGCACCCGGGCGTTCGATCGAGGAGCATTTGAGCGATGGTGTTCACTTCGGGCGCGACGAACTGCACGAGTTGGCGCGCCAGCTTCTGGAAATACTCACCTATCTGGAAACGAGAAGACCGCCGGTGGTCCACCGAGATCTGAAGCCGGAAAACCTTCTGTACGATGGCAACCAGGTGTATCTGGTCGACTTCGGGGCTGTGCGAGAGATCGAGCGACAATGTACCGGCGGCTCTACCGTCGCCGGCACCTTCGGATACATGGCCCCGGAGCAGCTTTACGGAGAGGCGACACCGGCCTCCGATCTCTATGCCCTGGCCATGACCCTGATCCACATCGCCACCGGGATTCGCCCCGACGAGCTGGAGCGCGATCAGATGCGCCCGAAATTTCGGGATCGGGCAGATGTTTCGCCGGCCTTTGCACAATTGCTCGAACGGATGACCGAGCCCGACGCCGGCGAACGCATTCAGTCCGCCCAGGAGTGTCTTCAGCTTCTCAAAGGGCTTGATGAGTCGGCAGACCACGTTCCTGCAGCTACGGAAGATGCAGATGACGCCTGGCGGCAGGGCCGCGACCTTATCGAACACCGCGGCGACACCGACGACTCCGATGACATCCCCTCCCCGGTGGCCACCGGCGATGACGAACTGTCCATCACAACGGATGGCGATGCGCGGTGGAAGGTCGTGTTCCGCCCCTCCTGGCGACGTAGACTCACGGGGCTGACTCCCATCGGTTCGGAATGGGCGCTCTTTGTCAAATTAAGCGGTGCTCTCTTCGCCGCACTGGTGATCGGCGTATTGTTTGCCGCGCTGGCCTATGAACAGACGATTTTCGGTCTGCTGCGCGGTATGTTGCCCGGTGGTCACGCCCTCGGAACGGCGCCACTGACAGCGATCGCAGCAGCAGTGGCCAGTGTACCCTTCCTGATTACCTATCTCTTTTTTTTCCGTACCTTCGTGTCGGAACGGCTCCCCCGCACCGTTGACCTTGAGATAAAAGACGGGGCAATGGCGGTATCCGCATCGCACCTTCACTACATGCGTCGAGTTCGCTTTGCATCCCCGATGTCCGCTGTGGAGGTGCATGTCCAACGCCCATCCGACAGCCCCTGGGGAGTGGTCCAACTGACGGACGATTACTCGAACCTGCAGCTCGCTGTCCCCATGTTGACCGCCGATGAACGCGACCGGCTCTACGAACTATTCGATTCCACTTCCGTAAAACACCTGACCGAATACGAGTGATGCAGCAGTCCAGATGATCGAACCAAAGCCCCGTCGTCCCAACCTGTGGCAGTGCAGATGAGTTCCCTTTGAATTCTGGTGTTATCAGATGTCCGACGCACTTGTGATCGCAGTTTTTCAGTGGCTCCCACTGCTGATCTTGCTGGTGGGGGCAGTGCTGCTTTTGATCCACCTGGGCACATATCTTCGCTACGCGTTCGGTGACGGGTTTGCACACCTGACGTACCGCGGCGGATTTGTGGCGATGGCCCTGCTACAGGTTGCACTTTGTGTCGTCGCCGCCCTGTGGGTACCCGGGTTTGTGGAGCAACACTTCCAGGATCACGGTCTCGAAGCACTCTGGTCGTTGCCGGTAATGGGACCTGTACTGGTCCCCATCATCGTGGCGAGTGCAGTGGTTTTGTGGGGGCTGGCGTTGTCGAAAATGCGAGGACGATGCCTGTTGATTGATGGCGACGACGGCACGATCCGGTTTTACTCGCTGCTTCGCCCCCTTCCCGCCGCCCCCGAAGCCTATCTGGATATGGCCCGTCCCCTCAAGTGGGACAACGAACTCGACGGGGTCGACGTCTTCGGTATCGACACGCTCCAACAGACCTCCACTCTCCAGGGCTATGAGGAGGGCGACCTCCCCCGCCTCAGTGTCGAGCAGTTCATCGGCCGCACCAACTATTTTTTGTTCCACCACCCGCGTGTCTCCATCCCGGGGAATGCCAACAAATAAAGGCGCTCGCCCGCCTGTCTGCTCTGCGGGACAAGTCCGCCAGACACGCTGATGCGATGAATGGCCACCGCCGTCCCGTCGCAGGAACACTCCGAGAGCGATACGGACCATGACGAATCGAACCCGGAAGAACTCAGTCAGGGTACCACGACCCGACAGGCCGTCGGGGCTGGCGAATTCTAACTCTAAAAAACGAACACGACCCCTTCGGTGTCACCGCCGGGCTACGGCGGAGTCTCACGTCGCTGGCGGCACACCAATCTCGTTGCGTCTACGCCTACCGAGCACACCGAATTTACCGGTTGTCAGGGCCCTGCGTGCCTCGCGCCGCAGGTGAACTGCTTTGAACAGCTACCCCACGATGCCCCCCTCTCTTTTGTGGGCCGGCGGGCTTGCCCGCCGGACACACGGCGGCGGGACAAGCCCGCCGCCAACAAAGGGGGTAAGGCCCGTTTCTAGCTGTCCAAAGCGATTCACCCGTGGGGTAAACCCACAGGGCTCTGAAAACCCAGAACACGACCACTGCGATGTCACCGCAGGGCTACGGCGAGGTCTCACCTCGCCGCACGGTACATCAATCTTGTTGCGTCTACGCCTGCCGAGCACACCGAATTTGCCGGTTGTCAGAGCCCTGCGTGCCTCGCGCCGCAGGTGAACCGCTTTGAACAGCTACTAGCCTGCTGGAGCCGATGTCATCCCCAGGCACCGGGACGAATTCAGTGAGGAGCCGGGACTGCCATCGCATTCTTCTGGCGTGCAACCGATGCGATAGCAGGATGTTATCGGCTCCAACCGTCATGTACCTCCCAGCGTTCAGAAAGCTCCCGGCAAAAATTGGAGCCGATGACATCCCCAGGCCGCACAACGAGCGAAGCGAGGCAGTGTGGCTGTCATCGCACAATTCGCCGTCGAATCTGTATCGCGCAATCTCCACGGGATGCGCGCAGGTCCGGTGACGAAAGTTGAAGTAGAAGTGAATCCGAAATCCGAGATCTGGAATCCGACGAAGTTACCATCCTCGGACATCTCGCCCCCCCGACACGTCACCGTGAGGTGACCTCGTTGTAGAGTTCCCGGCCGATGATTAGCCGCTGGATCTGGGAGGCTCCCTCGTAGATCTGGAGGATCTATCGACCGGAATTTCTCCCAATCCCCGGAAACCCCGGCCACAGCTCACCAAGCCCTGGATCACCCCGCTCTCATGAGGTGTTCCGGCCCGTCAGCCCGTTCCCTACAAGCACCTGATACAACCACGGGGAACTGCTTTTTTGCCTGCTGAACGTCGCGTTAATCCTACGTCGTTCCGTGCGGCGCATCGGTCGCGGATCTCGCGGAGACACGGAAAGCGCGGAGGGCACGGACGCCGCGCCCTTCGCGTTTCAGCGTCTCGGCGCCCTCCGCGTTTCCGCGCAATCAGCGCCCTTCGCGTTATTGGTTTTCAGAGCCCTGCGTGCTTGCCCACTCGATCCGGATAGAGTGGGCTTGCGCCGCAGGTGCACCGCTTTGGATAGCTACCCCGCGATGCCCCCCTTTCTTTTGTGGGCCGGCGGGCTTGCCCGCCGGACACACGGCGGCGGGACGAGCCCGCCGCAAACAAAGGGGGAAGCGCCCGTTTCTAGCTGTCCAAAGCGATTCACCTGTGGGATAAACCCACAGGGCTCTGAAAACCCAGAACACGACCGCTTCGATGTCAGC
>SKMT01000523.1 GCA_007120915.1 Myxococcales bacterium
TATGCAGCCTCCAGGCCCTCGGGAGCCCGCACATCCGCGCCCGACGGGAACGAAACACGTGATGTGCTCCGTGAACGAACCGTAGACACCTAACCCGCGACGCACCGACCGTCGACTCTACTTTCCCTCAATAGACGGAGATTGGACAATCTCGCCGGTCACCAACAACTACCCAACAGAAGCGCCGAAGGCGCCAACCAATAACCAACAACCAATAACTACCAACCAACCCCAACGCCGAAGGCGCTGTAGCTTGCAAATCTGCAAGCCCGTACCATGTTCCCCATGCACGCCCGTGAAAATGTGATGATAATTTCTGCGCCGGAGTCGCGATGCCACAGACAGTTGCCGAGAAACTGATCGAGTCTCACCTGGTGGAGGGGACGATGGAGCCCGGCGAGGAGATCGGGCTTCAGATCGACCAGACGCTCACTCAGGACGCCACGGGAACGCTGGTGATGCTGGAGCTGGAGGCGATGGAGCTTGAGCGGGTGCAAACGGAGTTGTCCGCCCAGTATGTGGACCACAATCTGTTGCAGGTAGATTACAAAAATCCGGATGACCATCGGTTTTTGCGGAGCGCGGCGCGCAAGTGGGGGATCTGGTACAGCCGGCCGGGCAACGGTGTGAGCCACGCGGTGCATCAGGAGCGGTTCGGCAAGCCCGGCAAGACACTGGTGGGCTCGGACAGCCATACTCCGGCGGCGGGGGCGCTCGGGATGCTGGCGATGGGCGCCGGGGGGCTGGAGGTGGCGTTGGCGATGGCAGGTAAGCCCTTTTACGTGCAGATGCCCCAGATCTGGGGGGTGAAGTTGACCGGGGAGCTGCCGGACTGGGTCAGTGCGAAGGATGTGATTCTGGAGATGTTGCGCCGCCATGACGTCGACGGGGGCGTGGGCCGGATCATCGAGTACTACGGCCCGGGCCTGGAGAGTCTGTCGGCGATGGATCGGCACGTGATTGCGAATATGGGCACCGAGCTGGGGGCGACGACGTCGGTGTTTCCCGCCGATGAGGAGGTGCGTCGGTTTTTGCGCGCCAACAAGCGGGAGGATGATTTCAGGGAGATTCTTCCTGATGACGGTGCAGAATACGACGTGCACGAAGAGTTGGATCTGTCACAGTTGGAGCCGTTGATTGCGATGCCGTCGAGCCCCGGGAATGTGACCACCGTCGAGCAGGTCGCCGGCAAGGACATCAAACAGTCCTACGTGGGATCGTCGGCGAATCCGGGCTACCGGGACATGGCGGTAGTCGCCGAAATTGTGAAGGGCAAAGAGATCGCCCCCGATGTGTCGCTGGACATCAATCCGGCGTCGAGGCAGGTGCTGGAGAATCTGACCGACCACGGGCATCTGCTTCGCCTGATTCAGTGTGGGGCGAGGCTGCATCAGGCCGGCTGCAACGGGTGTATCGGCATGGGACAGGCCCCGGCGACGGATACGATCAGTCTGCGCACGGTGCCCCGGAACTTCCGGGATCGGTCGGGCACTCCGGAGGACAAGGTCTGTCTGGTCAGCCCGGAGACAGCGGCGGCGTCGGCGCTGAAGGGCGTGATCACCGATCCGCGCACCCTGGACATGGACTATCCGCGGGTAGAAGAACCGGACGAGTTGATCATCGACACCGGGATGCTCGAGCCTCCGCCGCCGCCACAACAGGCGCAGGATGTGAAGCTGAAGAAGGGGCCGAATATCTACTCGCTTCCCGACTTCGACCCGCCGGGCGACGAGATGGAACTGCCGGTGCTTCTGAAGGCGGAGGATGACATCTCCACCGACGAAATTCTGCGCGCCGGCGCCGACGTGTTGCCCTACCGCTCGAACATCCCGGAGATCAGCAAGTTTGCCTTCGACGTGGTCGATGACAGCTACTACGACCGGGCGATGAACGTGCGCGGCGACGGGGGACACGTGGTCATCGGCGGCAAAAACTACGGGCAGGGCTCCAGCCGCGAACACGCCGCCATCGCGCCCCGGTATCTGGGACTTCGAGTGGTCATCGCCAAAAGTTACGCGCGAATCCACTGGCAGAACCTGGTCAACTTCGGGGTGCTTCCGCTGCATTTTGCCGACGGCGACGACTACGAGCGGCTCGACCGGGGAGATCGGCTTCGGATCTCAGGGATCGTCGAGGTGCTGGAACAGGGGGGCGCTCCGAGCGTGACTACTTCCGATGGCGATGAGATTGTGGTGGAACATCGACTTTCGGCGCGCCAGCGCGACATTTTGCTCGAGGGGAGTCTGATCGACTGGGTTGCGGACCGGCTGTAGCCG
The DNA here is from genome assembly GCA_007120915.1 of Myxococcales bacterium. GTDB lineage: Bacteria > Myxococcota_A > Bradymonadia > Bradymonadales > Bradymonadaceae > SLJM01. Next base: position 2,277 of record SKMT01000523.1, read on the forward strand.
GGTGCTGGGCGCTGGGCGCTAGGCGCTGGGTGCTGGGTGTTGGGCTCTTGGCTCTTGGCGCTGGGCGCTGGGCTCTTGGCGCTGGGCGCTTGGCGTTGGGTGGTTCCCGGAGGGTCAGTGCTCGACCCGTAACCCTGGGCCACGCGCTGTTTGCGTGCCCGGGGGACTGAGGTGAATCAATCAGTGGTGGCTGGCAGAACCTGACGAGGAGCGAACAAATGAACCTGATTATACTCTTCGACATCGACGGGACGCTCATCTCTACGGGCGGGGCGGGCCGCCGGGCGATACAGGCCGGGCTTCGCGAAGTGGTGGGAAGGCCGATAACCCCGGGGTTTTCGTTCGCCGGGATGACGGATCGGGCGATTATGCGCCGGGCGCTGGTGGAGGCGGGCCAGCCCGTGGATGAGGGGCGAATCGACGCGGTGCTGCAGGCCTATCTGAAGGAGCTTCCCCGTCAGGTCGAAGAGGCGCCGGATTTCGAGGTGTTCTCCGGGGTCTCTCCACTGCTGAAGCGGCTGGACGGGCGCGATGATCTTGTGGTGGGACTGGGCACGGGCAATGCCCGTCGAGGCGCAGAGATCAAGCTGGGCCGGGCGGGGTTGAACCGGTACTTCCGGTTCGGCGGGTTCGGCTGTGAGTTCGAGTGCCGGAAAGAGCTGATCGGCGAAGGCATCAAACGAGGTGCGCGGCTGATGGGCCGACCGGTCTCGAACTGCCGGGTTGTGGTGGTGGGAGATACACCGGCGGATATCGAGGCGGCACACCACAACGGCGCAGACGCGCTGGCTGTGACCACCGGCAGTTGGGAGAGAAGCCGGCTGGAAGATTACCGCCCCCGGTGGTTGGTCGACTCGCTGAACGACGAAGTCGTTCGGTCGGTTATTGGTTGTTAGTTATTGGTTGATGGTTGTTAGTTATTGGTTGTTCGTTGGGTATCGGTGGTAGAGCGTGGTTCCGGCATTTCGTCGCCGCCATCGCCCAACCCGATAACCGATAACCAATAACCAATAACCAACAGAAGGAGTCTAGACTCCTTCGGGCTCCTGATCTTCGTGCACTTCGCGCAGTTTCTTGAGCCCCTTGGACTCGACCTGTCGGATGCGCTCGCGGGTCAGGTTCAGTACTTCTCCGACCTCTTCGAGGGTGATGCCGCCGCGGTCGGCGACGTCGAGCGCGCAGGTTTCGGTCAGCTCCCAGACTTCCAGGCCCGGAAAGTTCAGTTTGATCGAGCCGGTTCGGGGATTGACGTCGAGATACAGGTGGTATTTGCAGGAGACGTAGGGGCAGGGCCGCTCACCCATTCGACACTCACTTCGATACTCAGGCCGCTGTTCATCGATGGCCTTGAGCATCTCTTTGAGCTCGGCGCGTTCAGCGTCCTTGAGCTTTCGGCGGGCGATGGTGGTGCTTCGACGAAGCCCCTTACGGGCGCCTCGTTTGTTGGAAGTACGCCGCAATTTTTTCTTGTCGGACATAAGTACGTCCACTGCGAGACAACGTGAAATGCGCAAGAATTGCTTCAGTTCGAAAGTACGTCGGGGGTTCTGAGTTTGTCAACCAGGTGGGGCATGGACATCAGGGCAATCGCATTTGATCAGCCTCCGGGAAGACAGACCACCTATCTGGGCAGTATCCCACGAGAGCTGTGATGATGATCGCCGCGATTGCCGAAGACA
>SKMT01000396.1 GCA_007120915.1 Myxococcales bacterium
TGCCGCCGTGCCACCGTCGCCTGCCGGGAATCTGTGTTCCGGACTTGGTTGCGTACGATGGCGGTCGACCCACCTGCACAGTACTGCTCGGTGCTCGAAGCTGCGAACAACCTGTCCTGTAAGTCTTCGAAAAGACTCGTAAAACAGACTGTTCTGTTGTGCCGACAGTGCCGACTCCAATCCTGGAGTCGCCCTGTCTGGATTCCTATGAACTTGTCAAAGATTCTCTTCGTCGGGAGCCGTCTTCTCGGACGCCTTCCCGTCGAAGGGCGACGAAACATAAGTGCGTCGCCGGGGGCTGTCAAGGAGTTTTTCCAAAGTTTCTCCTGACGGCCCGCCCTCGACTTTCGAACCCGCCCGTGAGGGGGGCCCGGCCGAAGGGCGACCGGTTGTAGTCGGTCGCCCTATCAGCGTCAAGGGCACCGGTTATAACGATCGGCCAGGAGGTTTATTTCCGAAATTCGGAACTTTCTTCGCTGGCCTCGTCACCCGGTGAGCAACACCAGACAAAACAGACGGGAAAACGAAACATTCCGCCGAAGCGGACTTTCCGTCCCCGTACGTTGTCGGGTCACGAACACCGGACATAACGAGTGGCGAACAGTTCGTAATTTCTGCCAAAGCAGAAGCGTTCTGTTCAGACCGGCTCGTCGACCGGAAGACCCATTGTATTCACGGGAGCGGATCGGTCAAGGGGAAATTACAGAAATTGGGAGAAAAAGATCGGCTGCAGAGGGTAGATATTGCGCCAGAGGCGCGTAAAATAAGGCCGAACGCACCGAACAGCCGGAGACAAACATGAGGATCATCGCAGGGATCGCCGGGGGGCATCGGCTTATCAGTCCCCCAACGGATCGGATCCGGCCCACATCGGATCGGGTACGGGAGGCATTGTTCTCGATGCTCGGCCCTATCGAGGGGGCGGTGGTGGTCGACGGATTTGCCGGAGCGGGCACGCTGGGGCTGGAGGCACTGAGCCGAGGGGCGAAACAGTGCTACTTCTTCGACAGCTCGCACCAGGCGATTGAGACGGTACGGGAAAATGCCCGGCGCACCGGACTTGTCGATGACGCAATCATCAGACAGTGCACCTTCGAACAGGGCCTGGCCACAGTGGTGGAGGGCACCCCGGATCTCTGGTTGCTCGACCCGCCATATAAAACGATTCGCGCGCGCGAGGCACTGGAGGCGATGGATACTCAGCGCCAGAAGGTCACCCCTGGAGCGCTTGTGGTATGGGAGTCACACGTCGATGAACAGCCCCCGCCGCTGTCGCGGTTTGAGGTGACCCGTCAACGAGACTACGGGACGACCCGACTGACGTTCCTGCGCTGCATCGATGAGGGCGATGACGGCACCACTACATCGTGACAACGTTGTCGATCGGGCCCAGATCGACTATTCAGTTGCCGTACACTGCGAGCCAGCAGCGAAGCGAACCGCCGGGATGTTTTTCAGTTCAGGATCCTCTATGAGCCGCGCCGCGATCTATCCGGGAAGTTTCGATCCACTGACCTACGGACACGTCAGCATCATCGAACGTGGACTGCGGGTGTTCGAAAAGATCATCGTCGGCATTGCCATCAATGTGCGCAAAGACCCCTTGTTTACGGTCAAAGAGCGCACCGACTTGATCCGACAGTCCTTTCCCGATGAATCGCGCCTGGAGGTCGACAGTTTTCAGGGGCTTCTGATCGACTATGCCCAGCTTCGGGGCTGCCAGGTGATCTTGCGCGGGCTGCGCGCGGTCAGCGATTTTGAGTACGAACTGCAGATGGCGAACATGAACCGGAAACTCGACGACACCATCGAAACGGTGTTCATGATGACCGAAGAGTCGCACTTTTATGTCAGCTCCGGGCTGGTCAAAGAGGTCGCCCGGTTCGGCGGGGCCGTCAGCGACCAGGTGCCCGATCACGTCGAAGAGGCTCTAGCGAACAAATTTTCCGACCCTCAATGAGCGTCGAACACCAGGGAACGAACACAAGGAAGGAACAACTGTGACACGACTGAGCGCACGGATACAACGAGTCGAACCATCGCCGACGCTGGCGGTCACCGCCCGGGCGAAGGCGATGCAGGCCGAGGGCATTGACGTGGTCAGTTTCGGGGCCGGAGAGCCGGACTTCGACACACCACAGCCGATCATCGACGAGGCCAAAGATGCACTGGACCGCGGCTGCACTCGCTACCTGCCGTCGACGGGGCTGCCCGAGTTGCGGGAGGCGGTGGCAACCGATTACGCACGACGGGGGCGCCAGGTACAGCCGGACCAGGTGGTGATCACCGTCGGTGGAAAGCAGGCGCTGTACAACGCCACCCAGGTGTTGTTCGAAGAGGGCGACGAGGTGTTTGTGCCGGCGCCGTACTGGGTGAGCTACCCCGCCCAGTTGCATCTTGCCGGGGCGACACCTCAGGCGATCGAAACGTCGGTGGACGACGGCTACAAGCTGTCCCCCCAGCGGTTGCGGCGACGTCTCGAGGAGGCGTCCAACCCGCGGGGGCTGATCTTGTGTTCGCCGGCCAATCCCACGGGAGTGACCTACGACGCCGACGAGCTGGAGCAGTTGGCAGAAGTTCTCAGAGATTTTCCGGAAGTGGTGGTGCTGTTCGACGCCATCTACGACCGGCTGTACTACGACGGAGAGATCGCCCCCGATCTGGTGGCAGCAGCCCCCGATCTGGAAGAGCGGGTGCTGACCTTCAACGGATTTTCCAAAACCTTTGCGATGACCGGCTGGAGGCTCGGCTTTGCCATCGGCCCCACGGAGGTCATCGACGCGATGGGCACACTGCAGAGCCAGTCGACGTCCAATGCCACCTCCTTTGCCCAGTACGGCGCGGTGGCAGCCTTCGATCTGGACGATGAGATCCTACAGCAGCGGAAGGCGGCGTTTGAACAACGCCGCGATCTGCTGGTGGGCCGACTCAATGGAATTGAAGGGGTGGACTGCCCGAAACCGGCCGGAGCGTTTTACGTGTTTCCCGACTTTTCGGCCTACGTCGGCGGCCCGGAGTGTGCCGACGACATGGACCTTGCGAAACTGCTGCTGGAACGTGCGCAGGTGGCAGTGGTGCCGGGCTCGGCGTTTGGCGCGCCGGGTGGGTTACGGCTGTCCTACGCGATGGGCGAAGAGACGATTGCCGAGGGGATGGACCGAATCGCGGCGGCCCTGGACGATTTCACCGGCTGACCGGAGAAGACGACGCCGCGAGCCGCGGGATCAGTCCTCAGACTCTTCGTCGTTGTTCTCGGCGTCGTTGTTTTCTTCGTCGTTGTTCTCGGGGGGAGAATTGCCGTCGGGGCAGCCCAGATCGTCATGAAGCGGCTCGAAGCAGCCCTCGGCGCCTTCCGGGCATTCTCCCGGGGGCAGACAGGTGTAACCACTGCAGGAAATCTGGTTGGCTCGGTAGTAGGCCGAACACACCCCGTCGTCACATTCCACATCCAGTTCCGTTCCATAGATGTCGTGACCCTGATCGGGGCAGTCGTCGTCGGATTCACAGACCAGCCCCGTGTCGCCACCGTCGATGTCGCCGTCGCAGTTGGTGTCGAGCCCGTCACACTTTTCGGGGATCGGCAGCGGCTCTTCGGGCGGGTAATCCTCGTCGTCCATGTCGCATTCGAGGGTGTCGGGATCGACGACACACTCCTGGTTTTCGCAGACTTCGTCTTCGGCGCAGTCCTCATCCTCTACGCAGTCCGGCTGCGGGCCTTCGGGCTCGGTGCAGACACCGTCTTCGCAGACTTCGCCGTCGAGACAGTCCTCGTCTTCGTCGCAGTCAAAGTCCTCGGGGTCGAGCTCATCGAGATCAAACCCCGGAACGCAGGCCATCCCGAAACCGGCGGCAAAACAGAAAGCGAAAACGAGGACTGCAATCACAGGACGCTGTTTCATCGTGGTTATCCGCTGTGAGATAAAGTGAGCGGTAAGACCGGCCGACCCAAA
>SKMT01000307.1 GCA_007120915.1 Myxococcales bacterium
CTGCTGGTGATCTCGGTGTTCGTCTCCGATCCCTTCGAGACCTACCAGATCATCGACGATCCCACCGAGGGTGAGGGGCTGAACCCACTGTTGCAGACCCCGAAGATGATTCTGCACCCGCCGTTTCTGCTCGGCGGGATGGCTTCGATGATCGTGCCCTTCGCCTTCGCGATGTCGGCTCTGCTGTCCGGGAAGCTGGGCAACACCTGGGTGGAAGCAGCTCGCAAGTGGGTGCTGGTGCCCTGGCTGCTTTTGACCATCGGCAACATCCTCGGCGGAATGTGGGCCTACGAGGAGCTGGGCTGGGGCGGCTACTGGGCCTGGGACCCCGTCGAAAACGCCTCATTGTTGCCCTGGCTGACCTCCACGGCGTTGATCCACTCGCTTCTGATCCAGGAACGCCGCGGGATGCTCAAGCGCTGGAACATCGGGCTGATGATCGGCACCTTCCTGCTGACGATCTTCGGCACCTATCTGACCCGTAGTGGGCTCATCGAGTCGATTCACTCCTTCGCCCAGGGCGAAGTGGGCGCCTACTACGTGGGGCTTCTGGCGGTGTTCGGGGTGTTCAGCCTGGTGCTGTTTATCTGGCGCTGGAAGGACATGCGAGCCGAACAGCGGCTGGACAGCCCCGCCAGCCGGGAAGCGGCGTTCATCTTCAACAACTGGATGTTCCTGTCGATGACGGTGGTGGTGCTGTTTGGCACCCTCTGGCCGCGGATCACCGAGTGGTTCCGGGGCTACGAAGTGGCGATGGGCCCCCCCTGGTTTAACCGGTGGATGATCCCGCTGGGGCTGGTGATGCTTCTGATGATGGGCATCGGCACCATCATCGCCTGGCGCAAGGCGAACTGGAAGAACTTCCGACGCAACTTCATCGTCCCCATCATCGCCTCCCTGGTACTGACCCCGACGCTGTTGATGACCTACTGGCTCACCCGCGGCGCCGACCTGGGGGTCGACCCCACCCAGGCCAGCTACACCTACGATCTCGAAATCATGGGCTACGGGTTCTCCCTTACCGTCAGCCACGCCATTTTGGCCGTCGGCGCGGTCTGGATGTGCATCTTCGTGGCGGCGACGATCATCCAGGAGTTCTACCGCGGCATGTCGGCGCGCCGCCGCGGCCACGACGAATCCTGGACCCAGTCGTTTATCCGCCTGTGCATGAAACAGAAACGCCGCTACGGCGGATACATCGTGCACCTGGGCGTAGTCTTCTGCTTCTTGGCCTTCGCCGGCAACTCCCTGAAGATCGAAAAAGACATCGCCCTGGAGCACGGCCAGTCGATCACCATCGGAGACTACACGCTGACTCACCAGGGCCTCTGGATCGCCGATGACGACACGCCGCTTCATGAAGCCGTCGAAATGGGCGCCCAACCGGAGCTTCTCGAAGACCATCGCATCCAGGCGGAGTATCTGCGCCTGTACGTCTCCCGGATGAGCGTGCAGCGCGGCGACCGCCAGCTTCGCGACATGTCTCCCGGCAAGGCCGAATTCCAGGCCACCCAGGAGATGCCGATCAGCGAAATCGACATCCGCACCACCCCCATGGAGGATCTGTACGTCGCCCTGGTCGACTTCAACCCTCAGACCCAGGCTGCCTCGTTCAAAGTCTTCGTCAGCCCCTTTACCTGGTTCTTCTGGTTCGGCGGGGTGATCATGGTGCTGGGCACGCTGATCTGTCTGTGGCCCACCCGCCGATCGCTGCACAACCTGCGTCCCGGAAGCGGCGGCTGGGGCCGCGCCGCGGTGTTCGGCTCCCTGGTCGCCATCAGCTTCGCTCCCGTGGTCATCTGGACCGCCCAGTCGCACTCCGACTGGGGCAACGCCCAGCGCTACGAGTTGATCGCCGACGCCGACCGCTCCATTGTCCCCTCCAATGTCGGACCACCGCCCATTGAGGATCCCGGGGACGCCTCCCCGCCGGACGATGACGCCGACGAGGAGGCATCATGACCATTGCCACACTGACCATCATCATCGGATCTGCCGGGCTGATGCCTGTCATCTGGGCGGCGCTGATCCTGCTGGTGGCCATCGCCTTTACCGTGGCCACAACGATCTTGATGATTCGCCCCTTTGCGCGTCCCCGAAGCGAACAGGCGACCTTCGAGTTGCTCGACGAAGATGAGCGCAAAATAGAAGCTCTCGTCGCCCGCAAAGTCTCGCTGGTGCAGTCGCTTCGCGACATCGAGTACGACTTTTCGACCAACAAAATCTCGAAAGAAGACTACGAACGTTTCAAAAAATCGTGCGAACGCCAGGCCGTCGGCATCATGCGCCGGCTCGACGCACTGCACGGGGGCGACGGTGACTTCGACGAACTCATCGACCGCCAGGTCCAACAGCGGCTCGACGACCTGAGCAGCCCCGGCAAGCCAGCCTCAACCACCGAGTCCGATGCTGGCACCAACGGCGCCGCCGATCCGGACCAGGGTATCGAACAGCAGATCGCCGAACAGACACCGCCGGCCCCCGAGGCGCTTCGCTGTCGATCCTGTGACCATCCCCTGGACCCACAGGATCGCTTCTGCAGCCAATGTGGCGCCAGCGCCGATGCTGTACCGGATGTGGTCGACGACGCTTCCTCTTCCTCCTCTCCCTCCTCCGAGGTGGCCGGATGAACCGCTTTCGCTGCCTTCTGACAACCACACTGCTCGCCGTGGGCCTGATGCTGATTCCCACCACCGCCTTCGCACAGGCGATGGGCGCCGACGGGTTCGATGAACCCACCGAAGACGCGCCCGGGGAAGCAGACACCGCTCCTCCCACCGAAGACGCCGGTGTCCATCCCGGCGACGAACAGCCCCCCCCACCGGCCGCCGCCGGCTCCGAATTGGGCGAAGGCGATTTCGCATTGACCGTCCAACTTCACCACCACAACGACGATGACGTCGAGCTGAGCGGCAAACCGGTCCTTCTGGAGGCTGTCGCCCCCGCCGGGCCCTTGCAGCCCGACGGCCACGAACGGGTCATCTCCTCCTGGGAGGCGACCGCTGATGCCGATGGTATCGCCCGATTCGGCGGGCTTCCCGACGAGCTGGGTGGTGGCCAACTGATGGTACGTGCTTCCGCCCCCTTCGGCGGGCTCTCCTTTGATTCACAGCTTACCCAACCTACTCCCAACTCCACCGTGGAAGTCCCACTGTTTGACCAGACTCACAGCTTCCCCGGTATTCGCGTCACCCAGAAACAAGTCGTGGTCAGCCCCTGGGAGGAGTATCTGGTGTTCGACCAGTTCTGGACCATCGAACTCGAAGGTGAGCACGCCTTCGACACCACCGCCAGCGGTGATTTTGAACGTGGGTTGCCCTTCCGGCTTCCCTACCGCGCTGAGGGTACCAGCGTCGCCGGACCCGGAAGCAACGAGATCGTCGACAACATCGTCTACTGGCACGGCGTATTGCAGCCCGACCGCCCCATCACCCTGCAGATCCGTTTTTCGAAGGAAGCGCGACATCCCAGCTTCACCTTCGAACACCCCATGAACTATCCGGTCGACGATATCTCCGTGCTCGCCACGGTGGACACCGACTTCGAACGAATCCCCCGACTCGATGATCTGACCCTTCGCGCTCCCGGATTCGATGTCGGCGACGACCCCACCGCCGCCGGGCTTCCACCCCATACTACCCGCGATTTTCTCGTCGCCACCGGAGGCTCCGTCGAACGCGGGGACAGCTATCGCTTCCGACTCGAAGGACTTCCCTTCGGCCGCCCCCTGGGCGCCTGGATCTCGCTGGTCGCCGGGGTGGTTGGCGCACTGCTTATCGTGGTCTTCGGTCGGCGTGAATATCTGCGAATGCGCGAGGACAACAACTCCAATGCTCTCGAGGGGCTTCGCAATCGACGCCAACAGCTTCTGGACGAACTCGCCGAAATCGAACAGGACATCCAACAGGCGGCCACAGAGGATGAAAAGCTGGATTACGAGCAGGAAAA
>SKMT01000340.1 GCA_007120915.1 Myxococcales bacterium
CAGTAGGAGTCGGTGACGTCGCCGCCTTCGTTGTCGCCGATGAGCCCGCCGACGTTGCTGCTGCCGCTGGGAGCGCCGATGGAGTAAGAGGTACGCACATAGGCAGTCAAACCCCAGACATCGCGTATCAGCCCGACGAGTCCGCCGACGTTGTGGTTGCCGTCGACGTCGCCGAGCGCGTAGGAGTCGTCGATCTCTCCGACAGCGCGCAATCGGCCCACCAGCCCGCCGACGTCGTTGCCGGCGGAGGCGGTGACGTCACCGGTGGCGAAGGACTGTTCGATGGCGCCGTATTCATCACCGACAAGACCTCCGACGTAGGAGCCGGAGGCGGTGACCGTTCCGTCGGCGTGGCAGCGGATGATTTCGGCATCAGTGTCGGGAGATTCCAGGGTCGCCTCATCGTTCTGACCGACGAGCCCGCCGACGGCGGTGTACCCGTCGACGTCGCCGGTGGCATAGGAGTCTTCGATGCGATCCTCGTTGAATCCGACCAGTCCGCCGACGCGGCTGTGAGCCTCCACCTCGCCTGTGGCGTGGGAGTCTTCGATGGCGCCGTCATTGTGGCCGACGAGCCCCCCGGCATTCTGGTTGTTGGCGTCGACGTCACCGGTGGCATGGGAGTTAAGGACCGCGGCGGTGTTGATCCCGGCGAATCCGCCGACGGTGTCGGTGCCGTCGACGGCCGATTCGGAGTACGAGTCATCGATGGCGCCGTTGTTGGCGCCCACGAATCCGCCGACTTCGCTGGTGGCGTCGACGGTACCTGTGGCGTGGCTGTCGTGGATGCCACCGTCGTTCACCCCGACGAATCCCCCGGCATTGGTGGAGGCGTTGATCTCGCCGGTGGCGTGGGAGTCGTCGACGGCGCCTTCGTTGTACCCGATCAGCCCACCGGCGTTGGAGGTGGCGTCGACGGTGCCGGTGGCGTGGGAGTCGTCGATGCTGGCGTTTTCGTTGTTGTGCCCGGCCAGCCCCCCGACGTTGGAGATGGCGTCGACGTCGGTGGACGCATCGGAGTTTTCGATGGTGTGGTTGTTGGCGCCCACCAGCCCGCCGACGGCGTTGTTGCCGGAGACTGGCTCGTCGTCGACCCCGTGCGCCGAGGAGTCTTCGATGGTCCCGTTGTTCGACCCGGCGAGGCCGCCGACGTAGTCGTTGCCGCTGACTTCGACGTAGGCCGTTGCGCCTTCGATGGTAGCATCGGCGCTGTTGTTGTGGCCGACGATGCCCCCGGCGGTGTTGGACTGGGAGTCGACGACCCCTTCGGCTGTGACATCGCTGATGGAGCCGTCGCCCATCTGGTAGCCGGCGATCGCCCCGCTGTGAGTTGATGAAGCGGTGACGATGACATCGGACGTCGCCGAGGCGATGGTGTTGCGGTTGCGCCCGGCGATTCCACCGATCTCGGTGGCGCCGTCCACATCAGCTACGACATCGACATTTTCGATGGGGCCCTGGTTGTCGCCGACGAGCCCGCCGACCCGATTGTTGCCACTGATGCTGTTGGTCCCCTGATCCTCGATCAGATCGACATCGGAGATCTCGGCGCCGGAGACCGCGGCGACAGCGCCGGTGCGATCACCACCGATGACATCGACGTCGACCAGCGAGAAATCTTTCAGTGTGGCACCAGTGTGCACCACGCCGAACAGTCCGGTGCGTTCGGCGCCCGGACTAATGGTCAGATCGGTGATCGAGAAGCCGTTGCCCCGAAGCTGCCCCTCGAAGCCGTTAACGAAGTAACTTCCGGAGAGACTGCCCGGGGCGATGGGGGCGAAGTCCACACCATCGAGGTCGATGTCGTCGGCCAGCTCGAAGTAGGCGTCCAGATAATCGTCGTCATCGTCGATGCGCTGAAGCTGGTCGGCCCCGCAGATCAGGAAGGGATCGGCTTCGGAGGTGCCGTCACCGTCGCCGCCGAAGGGGTAGTCCGCGGGGTCGCAGTCGGGGATTTCGACGCAGGTGCCGTCGTCGCAGACCTCGTCGCTTCCGCAGACGGTGTCACAATCACCGCAGAAGGCGGCGTCGGTGTCGGTATCGACGCATTGGTCGTCGCAGGCGGTCAGATCGCCGTCGCAGGTGATCTCGCAGTTGCCGTTGCCATCGCAGGAGGCGCTTCCACCGGAGGGATCGTCGCAGGGGTTGTTGCAGGCGCCGCAGTGATCGTCGTCGGTGTCGGTGTTGATGCACATCTCGGTGCCGGTGACATCGCAGAGCTGCTCGTCGTCGTCTTCGCATACGTACGAGCAGCCGTCGTCGGTGCACACCGGCTCGGTGCCATCGGGGCCGTCATCGGCGCATTCGTTGAAACACTCACCGCAGTGTTGGAGATCTTCGCTCAGATCAGCGCAGATGCCGTCGCCGAAGTCGTCGGCCTCATCGGTGTCGGAACAGTACTCTTCGGAGGAGACGGTGCACTCAAAGAGACACTGGCCGTCGTTGCAGCTCGCATCGGCGCCGTCGACGCCTCCGCAGTCGTTGTTGCAGCCACCGCAGTGGTCGGGATCGGTCAGTGGGTTGATACACTGCTCGTTACATTCGAGCTGGTCCGGTTCGCTTTCGTCACAGTCGACACTGCATTCGCCGCCCACGCAGAACTCGTCGCTTTCACAGTCGTTGTCACAGCCGCCGCAGTGGTCCCGGTGGGAGTCGGTGTTGACACATTCGCCACCACACATCTGCTGGTCGTCGGGGCAGTCGGCGACACATTCGCCGCCGGCGCAGATCTGATTGTCGTCGCAGTTGTTGTCACATTCGCCGCAGTGGTCCGGATCGGTATCGGTATCCACACAGACGTCACCGCAGAGTTGTTCTCCGTCGTCACAGTCGTCGGTCTGGTTGTTGTCGTTGTTCTGGTTGTTGTCGTTGTTCTGGTTGACGTCGAGGTCGTCGTCGAACACACAGTACCCATCGATGCACTCAGCATCGTCGGGGCAGTCGCCGTCGTCGTCGCAACTGACCTGGCCGAGTTGGCCATCGTAGCCGCAGCCGACGACAACGAACAGCGACAACAGGGCGGTGCAAAACAGAGATTGAACCGACCGATGCATGTGCATGAGGATCCTTCAGAACAGAAATGGGAATGCACGGCAGCGGGGCAAGCGTAGCGGATTGTCGACGGTGAGCCAACTTGGATGGTCGGTGATGGGTGTTTGGTGTTTGGTGGGGGGGTTTGGTGGTGGGTGGAAGGTTGAGAGGCTGCGGGATGTTGGTGCGTACGCAAGGGGAGCTAGTTTGATCAGACGAGGCAATTGTGGCGAAGAGACGGTTTCGCACCCAGTATGCGCGGGATTTGCACTGGGCGTTAAAAAGCCCGTCGCTGATGGACCACCCGAAGGTGGTGGCGCCGAAGTGGGGGCAGAAAGAAACGGCACGTTGGCGGGGGGTGATCCGCAGGCTGGATCGGCCGGGATCGGCGCTGTGGAAGGCGGTGCGTCGCGCCGATATCGGCGGGCCCGGTGAGTACTTCGAGCTGCTGGTGCGCACCTGGATCGAAGAGGTGCCACCGGCGCGGCTGAAGGCGTCGAACTGGCAGGTATACGCCGGAGAGCACACGGTGGGTGAGTTCGACCTGTTGTTTGAGCGCGACCGCACGGTGTGGCACTGGGAGCTGGCGGCGAAATTCTACCTGGGCCGTCCCGCCGACGACGGCCAGTTCCGCTGGTTCGGCCCCCTGGGGGTGGATCGGCTGGACCGGAAGTGGGCGAAGATGCGGGGCCAGCAGCTTCGGCTCGCCGGCCACCACGCTGCCTCGGGCTCGCTGGGGGTGCTCGATATCGAAGAGCCGCCGGAGTCGAGAGCGCTGATCAAGGGCTATCTGTTCGAGCCGATGGACCCGAAGATGGACCCGGAAATGCCGCCGGATATCAACCCGAACGCTTCGATGGGCTGGTGGGCACGGCGGAGTCGGCTTGATGAACGTGCCGCACGGATCGAGCA
>SKMT01000317.1 GCA_007120915.1 Myxococcales bacterium
GCGAACTTTTCCAGCTCACCCTGTTCCGGTATGTTCCCCACGTATTGAAGAGCGGTTTCTACTTCGTGCCCTACATCGAACCCCGCGACGGCCGGAGGATCGAGCAGGACCTGATCTTTTACAACTCCCTCAGGGCCAATACGGTGGTCTCCGGGGTGGAAGCGGCGGTGCGCCGCCGGCGCGAAGGGGTCAGCCAGATGACGCGGCGCCTCGACGAGCACTGCCGTCGCTGGGCGCGCCAGCGGCGTCGGCAGCTCGACGTTGCCGGCCGGGATCTGTCGATGACACGGATGCGCCGGGGGCTAAACGGGCGGCGCGAGCGGTTGGGCCGGATGGTTGAGCGGCTCGACAAGGCGGTAGAACGCACCACGGAGCGCGCCCGTGAGCGGATCCGACGGCTCGACGAGCGGTGCCGACTTCTCGATCCCCACAAGGTGCTCGACCGGGGGTTTGCCCTGGTGAGTTTTGATGATGAAATCGTACGTTCCAGCGACAAGATCCCCACCGGTGGTGACTTCAATGTCATGTTTGGAGATGGAGTACTCCAGGCGCGCAGGCTGGACGGCGATGGCGAAGTGCGCGACAAGGAGGGCGACGAATCGACCCCGCAGCCCGCAGAATAAGCGAAGGGAGCAGAACAGATGGGAAACAACGCAGAGACAGCCGACGACGTCTCGGAGCTCAACTACGCCGAGGCGCTCGAGGAGCTCGAAGAGATCCTGGCCGGTATTGAAGAGGACCGGTTCGACCTGGACGAGCTGGGCGACCAGGTCGACCGGGCCGCTGAATTGATCCACGCTTGCCGAGAGAAGATCGACGCCACGGAGCTTCAGATCCAGTCGATCATCGACGAGTTAAACGACGATGATGACCGGTGACCTCGATCAGAGCACGCGCACCCGGAAGGTGGCGTAGACGCGAAAAACGGCGTCTTCGTCGGGCTGGCTCCCCTCGACTTCGGTGAGCAGATCCATGCCCTCTTCGACATAGGGTTTCAGGTCCAGATCGTCGTCGACGTCCAGGTAGAAGCTATCGTCGGCGGGAATCCCCTCTCGGGTTGCGAGCTGGCGGCGATCCTGGCTGTTGGCATCGACGTCGATGTGGATGGAGTTGAGGAACTCGAAGTCCTCTTCTTCAGTGTTGTCGGTCATGCGGAATTCGAGCTCCGTCAGATGTACGGATCGTGCGCCGCTGGCGTCCTGCTCCTCCAGGCGCTGTTCGAGATTGACGGTCAACGGTATTTCATCGTCAAACACTTCACCGAGAGTGGCAGTGATAGCGTCTCGGCCTTCGACTTCAATCTCGTCGCTCTCTTCAGTGAACGAAAATGAACCGAGTCCACCGCAGGCGGTCAACACCAGGGGGGTGGTAAGCAGGGCGAGGATCGAGACGATGGAGATAAAGCGATGAAACATGATGACCTCCGTGACGGTGACGACGGGGTAGAAGCGACATACTGCCGATAAACCGGCGTGGTCAGTGGTTATGCAAACGTTATTCCGGGCCGGGGCATACCTGTGGCATGAGCTTGTCACGGCTGTTAGCGGGCTGTAAAGTTTGGCTTCAATCCGAGGATGGATTCCTCCGAGGCAGAATGTGAGACGCTCGGTTCTATGAAATTTTACTGCGACAGTTGCCAGGCCAAATACTCGATACCGGACGAGAAGGTACGGGGGAAGGTGCTGAAGGTGCGCTGCAAGAAGTGCAGCCACATCATCACCGTGCGTGAGCCTCGTTCTCCGGCAGGGGGAGCCAGACCGGAGGCGAGTGGGGGCAGCGGGGCGCCACCGCCGACGCCGACGCCGCCACAGCAGCCGGTACAGTGGTATTATTCGGTCAACGGCCAATCCTTCGGTCCGGTGACCCAAGAACAGTTGGAGCAACAATTTGGCTCCGGGGAGCTGGGCGATGCCACCTATGTGTGGAACGACACCTTTTCGGACTGGAAACCCGCCGGTGAGGTAGCGGTATTTGCCGCGGCGGTGCGACGAGGTGCGCGCCATCGGCCCAGGCAGAATACAATGGGGGTCAGTCAGGCTCTGGAAGCAGTAAAGCGGCCCGAAGGCAACCAACAGTCGACTGCGGCGGCGCCGAAAAAAGAAGAAGTAGCCTATCCCGGTGGGCAGCGCCACAAAGCCCCGGTTGAGACGGAATCTGACGAGGTGGCAACCAGCAGCTCGTCAGAATCGGAACCTGAAGCACGACAGTCGGGCAGCCGCCTCGAAGAGCTTCGGCAGCGGCTGAATCGAGGCGCCGCCAACGCCACGGAGCCCGCGCAGGGCCCGCAACGGCGTGAAGAGCCGACTTCAACTGATGACGAGGATGATGCGGCGGCGCGCCAGCCGGAACAGTCGCCCGTACAGAAGAAATCGGCCGACCCTCGAGAGGCATCGAAGCCGAAAAGCAATCTGGAAGCGCTGCGAAGCAAGTTGAGGGACGGCGACCGCAAGGCTGAGCCCGGGGACGAAGAGCAGCCTGATGCTGTGGCACGACAGCAGCTCGAAGAGCCGCCCTCCGAAGAGCAGAAAGAGGACGCCGACGACGTTCCGGAGTCCTGGCAGGCCGATGAAACGGTGCCCCTGGAGACGTCTCCTCATCAAGAGGAGGAGCAACCGCAGCCTGATGAAGAGGAGGTCATCGAAGAGCCGTCGGCCGACCCAGGGCTGCCCGATGAGCCGGTGCACGACGGATTGTTCTCCGGGCTTGACGATGATTCTGTTGAAGGGCCGGCGGTGACCCCGGAGGCTGAACAGCCATCGTCGCAACCGTCCACGGAGGACCAGCAGGCGGAGGAAGACGCCGAGGATGCAGTACCCTTCTTCCCGTCGTCAGCTCCCAAGCTGGGCGACGAAACCGAGGAATCGGCCTCGATGAGCCGCGTCGGCGAGATGACCGACAGCCTGCTGATTCAGATCGATGAGATCAAATCCGACGGGCGCAAGCGCGCCGTGGTGGCGACGGTGGGAGGGCTGGCGGCAATCGCAGCCGTTGCGGCGGTGGTGGTGTTAGCCTGGACCGATCTGGGCAGCGGTGAAGAAGAAGTAGAGCAGGACGATGGCCCGCGTGTCGCCGATGTGGGGCAGCGCCCCGAGTTTCATGGATACAGCGAGGAGGAGTTGGCCGCTGTGTCCGACCGGGTGGTGCTGGACCAGCAGATCGAGATTACCGAAGAGGACAGCAAGGCGGCCTACGAACGAGAAGAAGCCGCCGAAGCGGCGGGTGGGGCCGAACCCGGTGGCGGTGTTGCCGGTGGTGGTGATGATTCCGGTGCGGTGGGCGGTGATCTACCCGACACGCCGTCGATTGACCCCGATGCGCTGCAGCGCGAAGACTCGGATGGTGAACCGGCCGGTGCGCCCGGGCAGGAGGCGGGCACGGACGGACCGCGGTTTGCCCGCCCCGGCCAGCAGGACGGGGGGGGTGGGCTGTCAGAAGAAGATCTGGCGGCGCTGGAGGATATGGACCGGGAGGACTTCGACTCCGACCAGTTCGAGGCGATGGCGGCGGTGCAGACCGACAGCGAGCGCGGAATCTACCAGGGCGACGAGAACTTCGACCCCTCGGAGTTCGAGTTGCAGGAAGGATTGACGAACGAACAGATCTCGCAGGGGTTCGACCGGATTGTCGAAAGCGTCGGTTCCTGTCGACAGCGCCACGTCAACCGCGGCGGCTCCTTCGACGTCCGCACCATCAGTGTCAGTCTGACGGTGGTGCCCGATGGAGATGTGGCTCAGTTTAATCTGGAGCCGTCATCGCTGGAGGACACCGATTTCATGCGGTGCATGGACTCGCACACCGGCCGGTGGCGGTTCCCGCGGTTCAAGGGCGATCCGGTCGAGATTGAGTCGTCGTTCGCGTTGCAGTAGCAGCCCAAACTGCTTCCCCCGCGGGATAAACCACGCGGGGGCCGAAGAAATCAGCGACCAGCCCAAACTTTTTCCC
>SKMT01000027.1 GCA_007120915.1 Myxococcales bacterium
CACGAAGTGCGCAATCCCCTGGGAGTGTTGTCGGCCCATCTGTCGGTGCTTCAGCGACAGGATGTCGACCCCGATATCCTCGATGAGATGCGCAACCAGATCGACCGGGCCGGCGACTTTCTGGACGACCTGCTTCACTACGGCCGGCCCCGCCCCCTGGAGCTGCGGATGATCGACCTCGGCTCGACCATCGATCTGGCGATCTCTTCGGCGAAGAACGGACTGAACGAGCTGAGCGACAACGTCGAGATTGTCACCGATGTCGACCCGTCGCCGCTGAACATCGAAGCCGACCAGGGCCAACTGCTCCAGGTCTTCGTCATCCTGGCCGAAAACGCCCTTCTGGCGGTCGCCGAAACAGAAATGCCGCGCATCGAAATCACCGCCCGGCCCGCCGACGACGACAGGGTTCGAATCTCTGTGGACGACAACGGGCCCGGCATCGACGAGGCGGTAGCCGACCGGCTGTTCGAACCCTTCGTCACAAGCCGCAAACGAGAGGAGACGAGCCACGGAACCGGGCTTGGCCTTGCGATCGCCCGAAGCGTCGTCGAACGCCACGGCGGCCGGATTCAGGTCGGAGACTCGACGCTGGGCGGCGCACGGTTCGACATCCAGGTTCCCACCCAGCAGGATGTGCTCGCCGCCGCCACCGAAGCCCACCGAGGTGAACCATGAACGATCACAGCGTGTTGATCATCGACGACGACCGGGCGTTTCGAAGCGTGTATGCCAATCTGCTGGGCGGGGAGGGCTTTGCTGTCGACGAGGCCGACGACCGGCCCACTGCCCGCGCAAAATTCGAACAGACCGCCTACGACGTGGTGCTGCTCGATCTGATGCTGCCCCCCGACGGAAGCGTCGATGCCGGGCTCGAACAACTCGCCGAATTCCTCGAAATGCGCCCGGAAGCAAAGATTGTGGTCGTGTCGGGGGCGGGGGACACCCAGTTTATGCTGCGGGCAGTACGGGAGGGGGCCTACGACTTTTTGACCAAGCCGCTGGATCCCGATGTGGTGCTGGTGGTGGTGCAACGGGCGGTGGCAAGACGCCGGCTTGAACGCCGCGTCGACGAGTTGCAGACCTGTCTGGCCGAAGAGCAACCGGACCGCCAGATGATCGGCCAGAGCCGAGCCTTCGAGCAGTGCGTGGAGACCGCCCAACGGGTCGCCCCCACCGATCTTCCGGTACTGATCACCGGCGAGCCCGGCACTGGAAAAGAGCTGATGGCCCGTTCCGTACACGCCATGTCCGACCGAAGCGATGCGCCCATCGTGGCCGTCAACTGCGGGGCATTGCCCGACAATCTTCTGGAGTCGACGCTCTTCGGACACGTCGAAGGCGCTTTCACGGGAGCGATCAACGACAAGGCCGGGCTGTTTCGCGAAGCCGACGGCGGAACGGTGTTTCTCGACGAAGTCGGGGACATGCCATCGCACCTGCAGGTTAAACTTCTTCGCACCCTGGAAACCGGCGATGTCTTGCCCGTGGGCGCCGACCGGGCGGTGCAGGTAGACGTGCGCATCATCAGCGCTACAAACCGCGACCTCGAAGAACTTCAGCAACAAAACCAGTTTCGAGAAGACCTGTACTGGCGCATCAAGGGCGCCGAAATCCATCTTCCCCCGCTTCGGGAACGAACCGGCGACATCCCCCTGTTGGCCACACACTTCTTGAACAACTCCGCTTCGCTGTGCGCCGATGGCAGACCCCGGCGGCTGTCCGACGCCGCCGTCGAGGCGCTGCAACAACACCGCTGGCCCGGAAATCTGCGCGAGCTGCGCCACGAAATGCAACGCGCCGCCGTCATGAGCACCGACCCGGTGCTTCAACCCGAAGACTTCTCCTTCGTCACCGACCAGGGCACCTTGTCCGTACCCGAAGACGCACCGCTCAAACAGAAGGTCCAGGCCCTCGAAGAACGCGAAATCCATAGCGCACTCCAGCGCTTCGACGGCAACCGAACCCGTGCAGCCGACGAGTTGGGGTTGTCGCGCCAGGGATTGCTCAACAAGATGGACCGTTATGGGTTGGAGTAGCGATGATTATCTTCTTCCGGGGGATCGAATGCCACTGACCAACACCATCAAATCCACACTGCGCCGCGCCTTCGCCGCCGCCGGCTATCGCGTCCGCACCGTTCCCACCGACCGATTGAACCCGGTGGACCTACGTGACCGAACCAACCACCCATCGGCCCTTCTGTACTACGGCAACCTCACTGCACCGTCGGTGCTCATCGACGCCCCCGTCACCCATGGCTACAGCCTGGAGAGCTTCGATCTGCGCACCGATGGAAACAATCCGTTCATCCACGCGATTCGCCACGCCCACACTACCGATGGCTCCGAGCGCGCAATCCGCACTGTACTCGGCGAATACTACCGCAGCGTACAGCCCGCAGACGCCACCGAATGGCTCGGCATTGACCCGCAAGCGGCACCATTTTTGGCCGACCAGCCCCCCTGGGCCCGCATCTTTCCCTGGGAGGATGACAGCCTCCGAAAACGACGTCACAGCGTTCAATCGAAAGCCGTCGCTGAAAACCGACGCCAGGGCCGGCCCCTGACCATCGACGACGGCTGGAAACTCTGCGGGCCCGTCTCTTCTCGATTCTTACACCTTCAGGCACAGCGGCTGCATCGGTTGTATCGCTCCATGCGCGACGAAGGCTACCGGCGCCACGACGAGGTCGGCGGCGACATTCGCGCCAAGGTTCTGGTCGCAGACAACGGTCGGTGGCGCTGGCTGCAGTGTGGCGGAGGATTCCACCGCACTGCCGTCGCCTGCGCGCTCGGCTACCGAATATTGCCGGTGCGAGTGTGGCGCGTAATTTTTCGACGCGACGTCGACCAGTGGCCCCAGGTCACCGCCGGAACGTTCACCCGCCGAGGGGCCCTTCAGGTGTTCGACCGCATCGTCGACGGGGACTCTCCTGCTGTCTGCCGTGGCTGGTGGCGCCACAATCCGTAGTTCCATCTTCGGGGGGCCCAACATGTTGAAAAAGCTGTTTCGCCAGGCACACAACCGATTTGCCACCCGGTTCGGCCAACGGCTTCGCATCGAACCGCTGGACGTACTTCAACCCCATGACGTTCGCGACACCACGAATCACTGGGGCTCGTTGCTCTACCACGCCGAACAACAGCCTGTGGTCATCGAAGCCGAACTGCTGCGAAGCACCGACCTGGGGGGATTTTCGCTGCACTCGTCTGCAACACATCCCTATGTGCTGGCTGTCGCCCACGCCCGCGAGGCTGTCCGCCCGAAACAGGCCCTCTACCACCGCCTCTGTAGCTTCCAGCACCATCTTCAGGACACCGAGCCCACCCCCCTGTCGCCGATCAGCGGCCCTGCCGGGGGCGAACTTCGGCTTCCCTGGCAGCCCGACGGGATCAGGCCCTCCCGGTTCGAACCGATTTGTTCGCAACAACTGAGCCGCTGCGCCGACAGCCTCTACCGAATGCTGAAGCGCGCACAGATCACGCGCTTCTTTCGCACCGACGAACCAGCCCCCATCGGTGCCGTGGCGCTGATCAGCTCCGAAGACCACTTCAGGTGGATGCCCATCGGCGAACCGGATCGCCGCCGCGCAGCCGTCTTCAGCGCCCTGGGCATCCACCGGCTGCCACTGCGGGTAGAGCGCCTGGTCATACGCGAGCACCTCCACCTGTGGCCTGGCGTCGTCGACGGGCAGTGGTCAGCCCGGGAGGCTGCAGAAGCATTCGACCGCCTGTTCAACAATCTGCTCCCCTGGAGCGCAGCGAGAGGGGAGCTGTCACGAAGTGACTGAGGGGTTGGTCGGGAAGCCCCCTCCGCTCGCTTCGCGACCACCTCCCCCGGCGCTGACGCTTCGGGGGAGGAAGTTCATTGTTCTGCTCCCCTGGAGCGCAGCGAGAGGGGAGCTGTCACGAAGTGACTG
>SKMT01000546.1 GCA_007120915.1 Myxococcales bacterium
CCGCCCGGCGATGGGGTCGAACTTCTCGTAGCCGTCGTGTTCGCCTTCCTGGACCCCGCAGAAGTCGACGTCATCGGTGTCTTCGTGGCGAAGGAGGCGAGATTCGCCATCGATGGTTTCGACGCGCATCCGGGTGCCGCCGTCGAGATCGGTGTGTTCACCTCGCGCCACGAGGCTGCAACTGTAGGGGACGGCGCCGTCGCGTGCCGACAGGTGAAACAGCAGTTGGAACGTCGGTGGGTCGAGCGGTGCGCCCTCGCCGGTGGGTTCGGCGGTGAGCAGAACGATATGATTGTCCCGGTGGCCCGGCAGCACTTTCAGGTCGTACTCGTAGTAGTCCTGTCCCGCTTCCCGCGGCACCGTGCTGCGGCAGAGCACGTCGTCGTCCATCCCGTCCAGATGTGCTGCGACGTGCCAGAAGGGGCGGGTATCATCGACGAACCGGAAGATCTCGAACTGAAGCTGGTCGCCTGTCTGTCCGAGCTCGATTCCGTCGTCGAAGCGCGTGGTCTCGACTTCGCGCTCATCGGCGTCGGGCAGCGGCACTTCCGGTTCGTCGGCGGAAACGACGGCAGGAAAGGCCATCATCGCCATCAGCAACGCCGTGATAGTCGCCGCCAACGCTGGAGTGTCACTTCCGGGAATGTTAAAGGAGTTCTTCATGTCGGCTCAGATAGCTGTCGGGCGTCGGTCGCTGGCCCGTGGACGTAAACTGCAGATAGTCGTCGAGGATTTCGCGGTGGTCGAACGCCAGGGGCTGTGGAGGTTTGTCGGCCGGGGTCAGGATCGCCTTCGCAGCGTCGTCGCCTCCGGTGGGCGTTGAGTCAGCGCCGGCGATAAATACGGTGGTCATATTGTGCTGACGGGGGTCGCGGTTGGGGCGCGAATAGACGTACAGCAACTCGCGAAGCTGAATGTCGAGTCCCGTCTCCTCGCGTGCTTCGCGGATGGCGGCCTGCTCGACGCTTTCGCCGCGGTCGACGAACCCGCCGGGCAGTGCCCAGCCCGCCGGTGGGTTGGCCCGCTCAATCCAGACGATGCGATCGCCGACCTCGATGATGACGTCGACAGTGGGAAAGGGATTGCGAAAGTCAGTCACGAAGCAGTCCTCAGTGGTAGTTCGGAGCTTTTGACACCGTCGGGCTCGGCGCTTACCGTCGGGGCGACAACATGAGCCCGACGACATGAAAACACTCGCGCGGTTGGCCCGTGCGTGGAGGCACCTGATGAAACCGGTAACACCGGAACATCCCGAGATCATTCTCGCCAGCGGGTCCCCGCGGCGAAAGGAGCTGATCGAACGCATCGGATTCGAGCCGGTGGTGCGCGTCAGTTCCATCCCCGAGGAGCGCCACAGCGGAGAGTCGCCGTCAGATTATGCGCTGCGGCTCGCCGGTGAAAAAGCTCGACACGTCGCCGCCGAACTCGAAGAAGACGACCAGTTTCCAGGGTGGATCTTATCGGCGGACACCATCGTCGTCCATCATGACGAGGTGCTCGAGAAGCCGGACGACGAAGACCACGCCATCGAGATGTTGCAGCGGCTGTCGGGGCAGCAACACGAGGTGATCACCAGCTACTGCTGGCTGTGGCGCGACCCGACGGGCGAGGGCACCGGTGGGTTCGCCCGCGCCGGTTGGGTCTCCACGGACGTGTGGCTTCGGGAGTTGGACGACGAGATGATCGAGCGCTACGTCGCCACCGGCGAGCCGATGGACAAGGCCGGCTCCTACGGCATCCAGAAGCTCGGCGGAGTGCTGGTGCGGCGGCTGGAGGGGTCATACTTCTGCGTGATGGGCCTGCCGGTGTGCGAAGTGGTCGAAGTGTTGCAACAGCTCGGCGGGCTTGAAGCCTATCCCTTTGGGAAACAATGAGAATCAGCGGAGAGCACGTGAGCGAAGATCAGTACAGCAAAGAGTCGATGCAGCGGCGTCTTCGAGACGTTCGAACCCGTATTGAGCGCGCCGTCGACCACCGGGAACACGGAGAGGGCGAGGTGGAGCTGGTGGCGGTGGGCAAAACCCATCCCGTCGAGGCGATGCAGCAGTTGTATAACGCCGGCGTGCGCAGTTTTGGGGCGTCCTACGTGCAGGAATGGCAGCGGAAAGCTCCCCGGCTGCCCGACGATATCCGCTGGCATTTTATCGGCCGTTTGCAGTCGAACAAAGCCAAATACATCGCCGATGAGGTTGATCTGGTGCACTCGGTGGATCGAAAGAGCGTCAGCAAGAGGTTGAACCGCCGAAGCGAAGAGCCGATGGACGTGCTTCTTCAGGTCAACCTGGGCGACCAGCCCACCAAGGGCGGGGTGAAAAGCGACAAACTGGAAGGGCTGATGGATCTGGTGGCGAACTATCCGAAGCTGCGAGTCCGTGGGCTGATGGGGATGCCGCCGTACAGCGAAGATCCGGAGGACAACAGGAAGTATTTCCGCGAGCTTCGCCGGGCGCTGGGACGGCTGCAGGACTACGTGGAGCAGAAGTACCCGGACCGACGAGAGGGGCTTGAAGAGCTGTCGATGGGCATGACCAATGATTTCGAGGTGGCCATCGACGAGGGGGCGACCATCGTGCGGGTGGGCACCGCCTTGTTTGGACCACGGAGCTATGATGACTGAACGCGAAGAGACCGGCCGGTTCGACAACCGGCTCAGCGACTATCTGGTGGTGTTGATCGGCTGCGGGAAGATGGGCTCGGCGCTGGCCGGAGGCTGGGTCGACAGCGGTCTGCTCGACCCGAGGCGGCTGGTCTGCATCGACGCCGAAGAGACCAGGGCACAGCAGTTGGCCGATGAGTTGAACGCCCGGGAGGCGATCCCCGAGGTGGAGTTGGACGACGAACAGCAGCCGACGCGACGGATGCGGCTGTATGTCATCGCCGTAAAGCCCGACGATGTCCCGGCAGTGCTACAGGCGCGTAAGGAAGAGGAGTTCACCGACGAAGACACGGTGATCTCCATCGCCGCCGGTGTGGATATGGCCACGCTTCGCGAACATGCGGGGCCCTTTCCCGGGCTGGTGCGGGCGATGCCGAACACTCCGGCGCTGGTCGGCGCCGGGGTCACCGGGGTGATGGGCGACGGAACGGTGGACATCGAAGCGGTGGATGCGCTGTTCGAGGCCGTCGGCGAGGTGGTGCGAATCCGAAAGGAGAAGCACTTCGACGCGGTCACCGCCATCAGCGGCAGCGGACCGGCCTACGTATTCACTGCCATCGAAGCGCTGGCGGACGGGGGCGTCTACAAGGGGTTGGACCGAAAGACGGCGGTCCAGCTTGCCATCGGCGTGATCGAAGGGGCGGCAAAGCTGGTGCAGGAGAGAAGCTTCGAGCATACGGCGGATCTGAAGGATGCCGTCGCCAGCCCCGGGGGCACCACCATCGCCGGGCTGGTGGCGCTGGAGGAGCACGGCTTCCGCCACGCGCTGATCCGAGCGGTGGAAGCGGCGGCAGACCGCAGCGCGGAGATGGCGGAAGATGACGGGGATGATTCGACAGGCAGCCCGATTGGGTAATAGAGCTTGTGGGAGGGGACATTTTTTTGTTCTTCCGTTTTCACCCCCTACACTGGCGCTGTGACGTTCTCAGATAACGAAAAGTAAATAGGTCAACAGTCAACCGGGAATCGGAAGTCGGAAAGCAGTTACGCAAGGACGCGTAGTTTCTGAAGACCACGGAGAGGTATTGGATGTTTAAGTTCAGCGCCGACGATATCGCCAATCAGACATTTCAGAGTCGATTTCGGGGCTACGACCCGGACCAGGTGCACGAGTTTCTGGAGGGGCTGGCGCGCCAGTGGCGCGAAATCGAGCAGTCGTATCGCACCATGGACGAGAAGCTCGAGGAGCAGTCGCGGGAACTCAAAGAGTATCGCCGGCGTGAAAAGAGCCTGGTCAAGGCGCTGGAGATGGCCCGGGAGGTC
>SKMT01000294.1 GCA_007120915.1 Myxococcales bacterium
GAAAGTCGCCGGCCCGGTCGATCTGGTTGCGCATCTCATCGAGGATATCGGGGTCGACATCCTGTCGCTGAAGCACCGACAGATGGGCCGACAACACTCCCAGGGGATTGCGCACTTCGTGAGCAATTGCGGAGGTGAACGTCCCCAGCTCGGCGAGTCGTTTGGCCTGGTCGGCCCGTTGTTCCTGGGCGGCCAGTTCGTCGGCCAACTCAGCGGTCCGCACCCGGTCGCCTGCCAGATGCCGACCGACGACTTCCTGCAGATGTTGGCGCACCGGCTCGAATGCCAGCGCCGCCATCGACAGCAGGAACAGTGCCCCCAATCCGTAGTCGCGAATCTCCGGGGCCGCCGGCTGCGGGATCATCAGCAGTGCTCCGAACAACAGGCCTGCCGACAGCAGTGCGGCGAGCGCCGAATACAGCAGACTTCGCTCAAACAGCCGCCGGTCGGAAGCCGGTTGCATCGACTGCACAAGCGTAGCCAATACCAGAAGCGAACCCAGCACCAGAAACAGCCCGTAGGGAGCGACGGTTTCATAGGCGAGCATCGTGGCGTTGGTCCAGGCGCCCAGATAGCCGATGAATCCGGCGGCAAATAGAAGCCGAAGCCGGTTCCGTTCGCTGCCTTCGGCGTCAATGTACGCTCTTGCCAGATGCCAGAAGGGCACCGCCGAGGCGATGATGGCAAGGGCCATAGCCGCCCAGAACAGCGGGCCCGCTGCAAGTGAGACCGGGTCGTACAACAGCCCCGGAAACACCGCCCCCGCCCCCGTAATCACGGCTGCAACGGCGTAGGCGAGCCAGACCAGCCGGTAGTCGTTTTGGTCCGTCAGATCGTAGGCGGCGTGCAGGTAGCCGGCGACGATGAAGGAGCCAACCGAAGACATCCGAAGCCCGAACTGTGACAGCTCGTCGGAGGGGGCGAACGAAAAGAGCAGAAACAGCGACCACACCGCCGTCGCCCCGCAGTACACCGCCAGCCCCTTCGGGCCCTTCTGGCGCAGCACGATGGTGAAAAATAACAGCAGTGAGACTGCTACCACCGGCAGTAGGCTGTAGGCGTAAAGCGTTGGCACTGGGCGCTGGGCTCTGGGCTCTGGGTTCTGGGTGCTGGGCGCTGGGCTCTGGGCTCTGGGCGCTGGGCGCTGGGTGCTGGGCGCTGGGTGCTGGGCGCTGGGTGCTGGGCACTGGGCGCTGGGCGCTGGGCGCTGGGTTCCGACCACCGACCACCTACCACCTACCACCGGACAACAGTCCTTCGGACAGCCCGTCGATGGTGGAGGCGATGTCGTGGATGTTCTCCGCGATCTGGTCTTCCGGGTGGTCGGCGAAGCGAAGTAGCAAAATCTGGGAGGCCATCTCCTCCATTTTGAGTACGGCGCGGTCCAGGTTCTGGCGTGCCCGCCGGCGCATGTTGTGCAGCCGCTGGATGTTGCGAAGCCGGGCGCGCACGCTTTCGATGCGTTCGTCGTCGTCGGCGACATCGGGGTCGTCGGCGAGCCGGCGCAGAGTGGCTTCGGCCTGTTCGGCGTCGAACTCGTCGCTTTCAAGCAGGGCATCCATCTCGGCGATGCGTCTCTGCATTGCGGCGAGAGAATCGGACAGTCGATGAATGTTGTCCAGTTCCTCGCCGAGTAGTTCGTCGGCGACGCCACCGACGGTGTCGAGCGCCTCCATCAGTTGGGCTTCGGCGTGGGTGATGGCATCTTCGTTGCCTTCGGCTTCGTTGGTGAGCCGCCGGGGCTGGTGGGGCCCGGCGGCGGTGTCATCTCCGGCGTCGAGCGCCCGGCCCAGCAACACCGGGGCAAAAAGCGGCCAGAACAGCAGTTGTGTGACGAAGTGCCCGGCGGCGGCTGGAGTCGTTTTCGCCGGCGCCCCCACCGCATAGGCGGTGGCGACGGCGAAGCCGACGAGGGCGTACATGACGGCAGTTCCTTCGATTCCCATGGTCAGTTCTCCTTGTAGCAAGTGGATAGAACACCCGTTCGCGGTTAAGCATCGGTTCAGCTTCGGTTGTGGCTTATTCGGTAGTTTAACCGCCGGCGTCTTGGGTCTTACGTCGTGGGTCTTGGTACCGGTGATGGTGATTTCGGCCCGCAATAGATCGGCGAATCGGACACAAGACCGGAGACACAAGACCCACGACTGAATTCATCAGCCACCGAGCAGAAAGTTCGCGATGCGGAACATGGCAACCGGGGTGACGAAGCCGAGTACGATGGCCCAGCACGCCACCAGCCGAAGTACGAATCCGCGGCGGCGCCGATGGGTGATGGGAAGCCTGTCCACCAACCGGCGGAAGCTGCGATAGACGGACCACATTCCGCTCAGCCCGATCAGAAAGGGCAGGAAAAATCCGGCGGTCAGCACCAGATCGGGATCGAAAAGCGGATGCGGCAATTGCAGAAATGAACCCAGCCCCCAGGCAACCCAGAAGGGCATCACACCGAGCAGTACCACCGACATGCGCGCCAGTACCCGAAGCGACTGGGCGGTTACGAGCCGGAAAGAGGCGTCGAGGCCCGAAAGCTGGGTGTAGAAGTAAAACGGCGGCAAACAGATGATGATCCCCGCCAGAAAGCCCCCGGCGATCGTCGGCGGCATCCACAGCATGGGGCTGGGAGGTGCCAGTGACATACTCGCCTGTGCTTCGATGAAGTGGGTCACGAAGCCCAGGGCAAACCCGTAGGTGAGCAATCCCACCAGCGACAGCATCAGCAGCTTCTGGACCGTATCGGTCAGCCTGGAGTTATCGCAGACCATGTCGTCGACGGATTCATCGTCGGTGAGGATGGCCTCGAAAAAACCGGGGTTCGCCTCCGCGTCGGTGCTTCCGGAGGTGTGGGCGCCGGAAGTGGGTTTGGCGGTCGAGATGGTGTCAAACGTCGTTTCCATGGTCAGTGCTCCTCGTAGTGCAGGTTACAATTGGTCGGGAAATTGGTGTGGATTCAGAACTGGAACAGCCCGAACAGCGCGAAAAGCTGGGCGCCCAGGGTGGCCAGAAGCATCAGCCAGATGAACGGGTAGCCGCGCGAGTGATTGGGTTCGACGGCCTGTAGAATGCGAAGCAGCACGTCGATCATGGCGATGCCCACTCCGGCGAAGATGACCAGATTCACGCCCCAGCGCACGATGTCGAAGGGCACGGCCAGCGAGAAAAACCAGGTCACCGGCACACTTGCGAGCATGGCGGTGGCCCCGAAACTGACGGTGATGGAGGCGGCAAGTGCGGTGGTGGTGAAGTCGAGCTTCGAGCCCAGTACCCGGTTGATGATGTACAGCGCCGGAAATGCCACCGCCCAGGCGACCCCGGCGGCAAGCGGGAACAGCACGGCTCCCTGGGTCATCCCTTCGATGCCCCGATGCATGTGCATGAACATCCCGTAGACGGCGGTGCCGAATGCGGCGTTGGCCAACAGCACCAGGAACACCACGATCGACGGTGCCGCTTCCGCGTCGGTGAATCGGTCCCGCCAGCGGCGAGCGAGCTGTTCAGGCCGGCGGATCGCCTGGCCGACTTCCCGAAATGAGTTTCGAACCGTTGTTGCAGCCATGAGGTCTCCTCGAAGCAAGTAGTGTGAACGGGTGCAGCGGCGTCGGTAATACATGCCGCCCGTCAACTCGCCCCACAGATACTTCAAGGCCCATGCCAGCGGTGTCAGTTTTGTAAAAACCCCTTGTTTTCAGTGGTTTACGGTAAAGGGTGATTTGTACCGCAGGCAGCGGGAGACGCTGTGGTGTCAAGAAGGTTGACAGTGGATGTCAACGAGATGGGCGCTGTTTCGGGAAAATCAAGGGGGGGCGGCTCTTCTGCGACGACGTTTCCTGCGCGGAATCCACGGAGACACGGGGTCGCGGAGCGCGGGAGCACTGAGTCGCGAAGCGCTGGAGTACTGAGTCGCGGAGCGCGGAGGGCGAA
>SKMT01000119.1 GCA_007120915.1 Myxococcales bacterium
GCGCAGCGCCGAACTGCCCCAGGATGTACTCTGGTCGAACCACCCCCGGCTCGAGGCCCACTCGGGCTGATCGGCCGGAGGGGCTCTGAGAAGCGTCAGTCCAGAATGCAGGTCAGCTCCAGGGTCCACGAATTCAACTCCGCGGAGTTAGAGTTGTGGAAATTCTCGATATCAAGACACCAGACTCCGGTACCCATCGTGCCGAGCAGAGAGTCGAATGACTCATCGGGCTCGGTTTCGTCGGGATAGGTGGTGTTGTGGTTTCCTGTGGTCTGATCGCGCACGGCGATGGGGACATCCAACTCGGGGGCATACAGCCAGATCGCCAGGTTGCTGGCCAATGGAGTATCGGTGAAATCCATAGTCAACGAGATATCGATGATCTCCGGGCAATCCGTCACACCAAGCGCTGTGGACTCCAACGAGCCGCCGGGGCTGATCACGAGGTCTGGATCATGCTCTCGGGTCACCTCCACGAGATTTACGCTGTTGCCCGAAAAGGTCGCCACATAGTCATCGACGTCAGTCTCTGCCTCAAACTCGATGACATAGGTTCCCATCTCAAGAGATTGGCCTTCCAACTCGATCTGCTCTTCGTCAGATATCTCGGTGACCACTTCCCGTGCGTTGGCGTCCCAGATTCGAACCACTCCGTCTTCCTCTTCGTCGAAGAGCGCGGAGAAGTTGATGCGGAAATCACTCAGCGCGTTGAACAGCAGCACATCCTTTTCGCCCTCCTCGAGAGCATCGTTGTTGTAGGTATTGTTGAAACCAGACGATGTCTCCACCACGTCAAAGGGGGTGTTCACCTCCAGGTTCACCGCCAGCCCCACCACCGCATCATTGCCGGTGTTCTCGACCTCCAGAGTGTATTCGCCCGGCCCCGGCAGCACTTCGACCAAATTCAGATCGTCGACGTCGGATTTGTCCAGGATCAACACTCCGTCGGGGTTGTACAGCCGGACGTCGGGAGCCGGGCCTTCGTTGTTGGAGATGTGTCCGCTGAGAATGTCGAAGCCCTCAGCGTCAAAGGTGTACTCCAGCTTCTCGTTCGGTTCGATCGCCTCGACGGCCTGGGCGGTGAAGTCGACCTCCAGATTGGAGATGGTCGTAAAGGAGCTTCGCGGCTTCATCGCCACCATGTGGATGCCGGGGTCGGTGGTGGTGAACTCAAAGTGCGTCTCCCCACCGGTCTGACCCAGCCCCCCCTCCTCGTCGACCTTGTTGCCATGCATGTCAAACACGGCCATATCCGCCGAAAAGGTGGTACCGTCGTGGAAGCCGATCCCCTCGAGCAGACCGGGAGAGGGGAACTCGACGAACATCACTTTCCACTGGCCCTGCTCCAGATTGTCACCGCCGAGTTCGGCCTGAATGTGTTTGGTCTCGTTCTGTTCGAGCCCAAAGAAGGGGATGTCATCGGTGACCGTGGAGGTGGAGATGAATCCGGTCAGATCATCTTCTTCGACGTTTTGAAACTCGATCAGATAATCACCGTCTTGTGTCGCCGGCACGTACATCGAGTCGCTTTCACCGGTGAGAAAGCTGGTAGAGTTGTAAGCCAGCACATCTTCTTGCTGGGCCACGAACTCATCACCGTCTCGAAACACTCGCACGTTCACCGGGCCTGCCTGGTCGGATTCGTGACGAATCACCAGGGTGTCGCCGGCCTCGGCGCTGAGTTCATGGAAGTCAAAGCCCCCCTGCGGGATGGTTTCGCTGCCGGTACCGGAGATCTCGAAGTCGGTGCGACTGCCGGTAAGCTCGACGGCATCGAATTGCAAGAAAACTTCGTTTTGTCCGCTGACGTTCAGCTCGATTCGCCCCGAGACATCCATATCATGGTTTTCGGTAAACGAGTCTTCGGAGCTCCACTGGCTGACCTGCACGTCCTCGACATCTTCTCCCAGCGATTCGATCGACAGGAACAGGTCGTCGGCGTCAGAAGTATTGATCTGAACGAAATTGTTTTTCGGCTCCGAAAGATCGCCGTCGATATTTTCGGCCCCATAGTCCCAGTGGTCGGCCTCCGGGGCATCGAGCACTTCGACGACGCCCACATATCCCCAGGCGTCGTCTGCGAGTTCGTCGTCGCTCACCGAGGTGGTAATCGTCAACGAGTAGGTCTCGTCCTCGGGCATCAGCACCGTGCGAGAGGGTGCGGATTGCATCGCCGGTGAGACCACGCGCTGGAAACTCGCCGGTCCATCCAGGTCAAACCCCGGTGACGGCAATCCCAATGACATGATGGTTATGTCGATCCACTGCCCTTCTTGTCCTTCCAGATCGAAGGTGTGAGATACGCTGTCGTCCATGGTGCCGGTGAACACAAACGGGTCATCCGGATCGGTGACAATGGGGGCGCCATCGGCGTAATTGATGTCGGCATCATCGGCCAACTCTTCTGCCACCGTGTGGTAGGGGCGGCATTCGCCGTCGCGCTCGACCGTCGAATCACCGCAGCTCAGATCCTCGACGAACACACACTCTTCGGCCTCCAGGTCGAACTGTGCTTCCCCGTCACAGGCATCGGCGGTCGCTTCGCACTGGTCGTCGGAGAAGCGGGTTCCTTCCCCACAGACGTCGTCGGCCAGCTCACAGACCCCGTCGACCAGTACCGTGCCGGCACCGCAGCTTCCGGGCACATCGACCACGCAGAGCCCGTCTACTTCCACGGTACCCTCGCCACAGACCAGCTCGTAGTCTTCGAGACACTCTCCGGTGCCGGTGTCGTACACCGCCGTGTCATCGTCGCAGAATTCAGCCGGGTCGACGCACTCGCCGGAGGGGGCGACCACTTCGCCGTTTTCACAGTCGTGCTCGGAGACGACGCACTCGCCGTCGCGCACCTCCGTGTTGTCTCCACACTCCAGCGCAGCCTCCGGTTCGTCATCACCGCAGCCTGCGACCAAAAGAAGTACGGCACACAACGTACCGACGACTGTCCATTTCCATGAGAAGCGATGCATCGAATCTCTCCGGTTTCGTCAACCACTTTGCCGTGAGTGCCTCCAGCCTGCGGGGGCACTCGGAATTCACCCGGGTCGGCCCGGGGAATCAATCGTCATTTGTGTCGTTATCGTCTTCGCCGTTGTTGTCGTCTCCGGCGTCATCGTCGTCTGCGCCGGGCTCCTCCGGCTGACCGTCCTCGCAGACCAGCCGCAGCTCCCAGCCCATGAAATCTCCCTGGGAGACCACGGTCGCCCAGGTGTCGATGACCTCCATCGTCCACTCGCCCTCTCCGCCGGTGCCGATGGCCTCCAGCAGGACCTCTCCGTCCTCCAGATCCGGATCGGAGGGGTTGGGGTAGGTACCGATAATGTCATTGAGTGAACCGCCGGATTCGTTGTGGAGTCGATAGCTCTCGTCGTCGGGGCCCGTCAGTACCACGATGACATCTTCCCGATAGCTGTGGATGATCTCCACACTGGCCTCGATATCGTAGATCACCGGGCAGTTATCGACGTCAATGGAGGCCGACACGGGCTGTTCACCGGTGGGAACCTGGGTGTCTTCCGGTTCAGCAGATCCCTCGAAGGTAAACAGATCGGTCTGATCGAAGGAGAGGCCGAACCCGTCGTCCACCGAGCCCGCCACCTCCGCATACATCGCGTAGACCTGGGGCTCGGCTTCAAAATACAGGTCATCGCGACCGCTGGCGATCGGATCGCCGACCTCATCGATCAGAACGATGCGGGCGTGAGGGTGGTCAATCGAGACCACCAACCGGTCATCGTAGTCGACGTCCAACTCGAAGTAGTGACGATGCTCGGTGTCGAGCGAACCACTCCAGTCATATTCGACATAACTGCCGTCGATGTTCCCGATCTGCGTGGAGTAGTTGATGTCTACCGTGGGAACGACCGAGGCGAGATCGACGGCGCTGTCGTTTTCAATTTCGATGAACACTGAC
>SKMT01000667.1 GCA_007120915.1 Myxococcales bacterium
ATGAGAGATTCCGACGGTGACGATATCATCGTCGGCGTCGGCCCATTCGTGGTCGTCAGTAAAGCGATATCCTTCAGGGATGTCCATCGTTTCGCTCCGGTCGATGAAGTGTCAGCGAGTGTAGAACCGCGGTTTGACCAACTCTGCGGATACGGCGCGCCCCCGGATGATCACATCGGCCCGGGAAGCGTCGTCATAGTCCGTATCGATGTAACCCAGTCCGATGCTTGCTTCAAGCGTCTGGGCGTAGCCTCCGCTGGTGACTTCCCCCACTGTCTGCCCGTCGACTTCGACGGGATAACCGGGCCTGAGCACGCCGCGCCCGGTCAGTTTGAGACCTCGAATCCTGCGGGTAAGTCCCTCTTGTTGTTGGCGCTCCAATGCCTCGCGCCCGATAAAGTCGCCCTTGTTGTCGAACTTCACCAGCCAACTGAGCCCCGCTTCAAGCGGTGTGATCGACTCGTCGATGTCCTGGCCGTGAAGCAGAAGCCCCGCCTCCAGCCGCAGCGTATCTCTCGCCCCCAACCCACAGGGCTGTACCCCCTGATCAAGCAGCGCATCGAACAGGTCCACCCCGCCCTCTCGTGGCAGATACAGCTCGAAGCCGTCCTCACCGGTGTAGCCCGTGCGCGCGACCAGGGTGTCGACCCCGGCGACGCTCATCTCAGCGCATCGGAAGAATCGAATCTCCGACAGATCTCCGTCGGCCAACACCTGAACAGCCT
Organism: Myxococcales bacterium; assembly: GCA_007120915.1. Lineage (GTDB taxonomy): Bacteria > Myxococcota_A > Bradymonadia > Bradymonadales > Bradymonadaceae > SLJM01. The sequence goes on from SKMT01000667.1 coordinate 726, forward strand.
GTTCGGCGTCCGGGCCCTGTACCGCCAGTTGAACAGTCTCGGCCGATTGATCGACCAGTTGGGCATCGCCCTTCAGATGGGCCTTCAGATGGGCCAGATCTCGCTTGCGACGCGAGGCATTGATGCACAGCAGCAGCCTGTCGGCGGCGAGCCGATAGACCACCAGGTCGTCGATGATGCCCCCTTCGTCGTTGCACATCACGCTGTACAGCGCCTTTCCGTCCACCAGCGAGTCGACATCGTTGGTCAACAGCCGGTTTGTTGCTTCCACGGCGTCGTCGCCCTGCACTTCGACCCGGCCCATGTGGCTGACGTCGAAGATACCGGCGGACTGGCGCACTCGATGGTGTTCCTCCTTAATGGTGCTGTACTTCACCGGCATCGCATGGCCGGCAAACTCCACCATCGTCGCCCCCAGTTCGACGTGGCGCTGATGCAGCGGGACATGTGCGAGCTGATCCAGGTTGCTCATCGTTGTCTCCGGAATGACAGAATTCGTTGGGTATCGGCGATCGGCAATCTCACTGGTGAAGACGCATCAGCTTCAGCCCCTGAACCGACTCAAAACGCAGGCCCGCCTCCCCGGCGCTGAGCAGTTGCCCGTCGCGAACGACCAGCCCGTGCTGCATGCAGGTCGCACGCAGCGTGTTCTCCAGCACCGTCGCCACCGTCATCGGCCCCACCCCACCGGGCACCGGCGTGATCCAGCGGGCCCGTTTTCGGGCCGACTCAAACTGGACGTCGCCGGTCAGTTGGCCATCTTTGCGGCTGATGCCCACGTCGACGACGACAGCCCCCGGCCTGATCCATTCGCCGGGGACCAACTCCGCAACTCCGGTGGCCACCACCAGCAATTCGGCGCGGCGCACCGCCTGTTCAAGATCGGCGGTGTGTCGGTGGCAGATCGTCACCGTCGCATCCGCACGCGTCAGCATCATCGCCGTGGGCCGACCCACGATGACGCTGCGCCCGATGACCACCGCCTCCTTGCCCTGGGGGTCGATGCCGGCGGCGCTCAACAGCGTCAGGATGCCCGTAGGCGTGCAGGGCTCCAGAAGCGATCTCCGGGTCATCAGACAGCCCAGATTCACCGGATGAAATCCGTCGACGTCTTTCGTCGGATCCATGCGCCGCGTAATCGCCGTGTCATCAATGTGCGCCGGCAGCGGAAGCTGCAGCAAGATTCCGTTGACGTCCTCGTCGGCGCTCAGGTCTTCGAGACGGCGGTGAAGCCTTGGTTCGGTGATCTCTTCGGGCAGCCGGTGATGGCTGGCCCGGATCCCAATCTCGTTGCAGGCGCGGATCTTGTGCTTGACGTAAATCGTGCTCGCTTCCTGCTGGCCCACCTGCACGACATGCAATGACGGCTCGATCCCTCGTTCGGACAGTTCAGCCGCGATTGACGCGAGCTGTTCGCGCATCGCCGCGGCGACGGCGCGGCCGTCGAGGATCCCCTCATCGGCGGCGTCGGTGGCCTCGATGAGCGGCTGCTGGTCGTAGTGTAGAATCATCGACGGGACACAGAGGGTGCGATCAGGAAAATGAACTGTCGGCGCACGACTATAGGTAGCGACCCCGCCGGTGTCCACGCCGCTACAGCGGGGTGGTCATCGCCTCAGCCACCGGGTCAGCCGCGACACCAGAATTCGATTGTTCGCCACCCATCGGTACACCCATTCGCTGACGGTGGAAAACCCCGGGATGTATCGGTACAGCCACCACAACACCGCGTAGCCACGATGGGTTGCCATCGCCCGAAACACCGCCGCCGCTCCCCGGTAGACCCTCCCATCGGTGTCGATCAGATGCACCTCGTGTTCCAGGTGCGGTATGGGCAACCCCGCCGGGCGAGCCGTTTCGTCCTGGTAGGGAGCGATGCGCAACACCGGGCCCGCTTTGCGCTTCCAGCGCTTGGCCACATCGGTGCAAAACCCGCAGTCCCCATCGTAGAGCATCAGCATGGTCCCATCGGCGGGCACATCGACCCGCCGGGGGGCCAACTCGGTACCATCACGTCGTTGCGTCATCGCTGTCGCTGTTCTCCAGTTGGGTGACCAGCATCTTGCCGGCGAGCCGTTCGCTGACTGACAGATCCTCGTCGCCGACGCGCAAGAACATCTGTCCGTCAAAGCTAAGCACCTTTTCGACGACCAGCTCCGAGCCGGGACGCAACCCGTTTTCGTCAAGATATCGCAACACTTCCGGGGTCTGGTCGAGCACTCGCTCCACCTGCAGCCTCATCCCCGCCGATGCATCGGTGAGATTCATCATCTCCCGGTGCTGCAGCTCCCCTTCAGCGCTTGGAATCGGATCGCCGTGAGGATCGAACTTCGGATGGTTCAAGAAGGCGTCGATCCGTTCGACCAGCTTGTCGCTGACCGCGTGCTCGAGCCGCTCCGCCTCCTGGTGGACTTCATCCCAGGAGTAGCCCAGCGCCTGGACCAGAAACACCTCGATGAGCCGGTGGTTGCGAATGATCCGCAGCGCCATGCGCTTGCCCTCTTCCGTGAGGTTGACCCCCTTGTAGGGTTCATGATCGACCAGTCCGTCCTCGCTCAGCGACTTCAGCATCCCCGACACCGACGGCAACGACACGTCGAGCTCTTCGGCGATCTCTTTGGTCTTTACGCGCCGGTCCTCACCGGCCTGGCGGGTGTAGATGACCTTCAGATAATTTTCGACCGAAGTTGTCGGCATCTCATCGAGCCTCGTATCTGCGCCGCACTGCAGGTGGGCCAACGTACCCAACAGCGCACCATCGACTGGAAAACTGCCCCAGCAGATAGCAGACACGACGGTCTTCAACAACGACCGGTTACTGCGAGGCGGGCACCGACGACGGTGAATCCGCCCCGCGACGACGCCGCACAGCCCGCACCAGCCGCCCGTGGCGCGGGGCGAACAGAAATGCCAGAAGATACAGTATCCCTCCCACCACCACGATGGCACCGGCCGCGGAGGTGTTCACGGCGATGGCGGCGTACATCCCCACCCAGCACGACACCACCGCGTGGGCGACGGCCCACCCAATCATCGTCACCAGCCGGTCCGCCAGAAGATGCGCCGTCGCCGCCGGCACGATAATCAGCGCGATCACCAGAATCGCCCCCACCGCTTCAAACCCTGCCACCGCCGTGACCGTCACCCCCGTCATCAGCCCGTAGTTCACCGCCGTGACCGGA
>SKMT01000019.1 GCA_007120915.1 Myxococcales bacterium
AACTCGTGGGGAGGAAAGCCGTGCTGCTCTCCACCGGTCGAAACATTCGACGAAAACCCCATTGGTGCTTTACGGCACAGCTTGCCTCCCCGGATTCACCGGGGAGGTGCCGAACGAGCGTAGCGACGTGAGGCGGAGGGGCCCTCCGCACACCAGAAGATTCTCTACCCCTGGCATGGTGTGTGCATAGATTCATCGGCGAACGGGCCACTGATGCCCGCTGACATGAATGTTCCATCGCCGATGGAGATGTAGCCATGGTCGATCTAAATCAGATTAGCTGCCCCAGTGAGATGTACATCGAGGCCGACGCCAAGCTGTCGGCGATGGAGACCTTCCTGACCGAGTTGCGCTTCGATCCGGGCTGTCGTCCGCTGTTCTTGGGGATCGTCGACGATCTGGAGGCGATTATCACCACCGGCATGAACACCGTGGACACCGGCAGAATCGACGACCGAACCATGCGTCGCCGACTCGGTGCGCTTCGTCGCGCCATCGTCGATCTTCCCGCCGGACGCGTCGCCGATGACAGCACCTGGAGCGGGCTTCGTGACCGCCATCAGCGCTGCCAGAACAGCTTTGAACAACTGATGGATGCCATCCTGGACCGTTGCAAACACCAACAGTCCACACTTTACCACACCGCAGCACACCGGTTTGACGCCTCGGCGTAATCCAGGGCTGTACAACCATCGCCCCACCTGTGGTGCAATCGTTGACCGATTACTGCCCCGATTCCAGATCTTCCAGCAATTCAGAGAGCTGACGGAACGACGACGAGCGCATGATCAACTGGACGTGCCCGGCCACACCGGTGACGCACTGGCAGTTCTCGATGTAACAGGACTCCATCGGCAGCGCGATCTCGTCCCACTTCGCGACTACAGGGGTGACGTTGTCGTGCTCCCGAGCGCGCCGGGCGACCGTGCGCAGAATGGGCGAATCCGGATTTAACTGGCGCGCCGCCGGCAAGAAGGGGAGCAGATAGCTCAACACCGCTCCCTTGAAGGCGGTGCCCAGGGTAATGAAGTGGCGCACTCTGTTTCGGGCGGGCTCTGACATCGCAAGCGAGATGATCCCGCCCATCGAATGGCCCACCGCGTAGTAGTCTTCGAGCCCCTGGTCGTCGACGAACTCTTCGAGATGGCGGGCCTTGTCGCGGATGCAACCAACCCCGTAGCCCAGGTCGGCGACGTAGACCGGATAGCCCTTACGAGCCAGTGCTCCCTTAAGCCGAACAAAGGCCAGCCCCCGGCCCAAAAAGCCGGGCACCAGCACCGCGGGGCGTCTGTTTCCATGTGGATGGTGTCCGGGATGAACCACGGAGCCCACCACGCTGCACACCGCGTAGGCGCCCAGCGAACCCGCTTCGCCGATGACGTCTTTGAAATGTCGGATTGGCATGGTGTTGCTCGATACTGGTTCAGTGTCGTCCTCTCTGAACAAACACACGAGAAGGTACCAGACTTCCCGCCGCCGGCGCATCCGCTGGTACGATTATGCGCTTATCGAAGAGCGTTTAGATTGAACATGACCACAGGATGTTCAACGGCACACAGAACGGGGGAGACGATGTTCAAGCGCACCGGGCTGGTTATCTGGTTGTTGATCTGGTTCGCCATCGGCACCACGGGCTGTCCCGACCCGGAGGATCCGGAACCCCCGGAGCGGTTTGACGTCGACGCCGAAGAGTTTCCTCAACAGCTTCGCGACAACCTTCTTGCCCAGCGTCAGGCCCATCTCGATGCCACCGACTGGGTCGAAGACACCGATCTGTACCAGCAGACCCGGCTGCCCGCGGTCGACCGACCTGTCGACGAGCAGGACACCCGGTTTCAGGGGTTTGTCGACTGGCTGGCCGATGATCTCTTCGCCCCCGAGCACCTGGAGACCGAAACCGAAACGGCTTTGACCTATCGCCCCGACCCCCGGCGAGTCTGCGATGGGCTCATCGACGCCGTCGGCGAAGCAGGAACGGTCGATCTGAGCACGCCGACACCGGTTGCGTTCGAGGAGCTCTTCGACCAGGCCCAACAGCTTCACGCCTTCGGAGATCTCGACGTCGACGTGACGACAGACACAGCCCTGATGCAGCTCGACGCCGACCAGTGCACCCGAAGCCTTGACGCCGCCGACATGACTGTGCGGGTGACCTCTCCGCTTCCCGAGGAGTTTCATCTCGACCTTCGCACCGACGACCGCCAGTTACGCCCGGCGGCGCTCTCCGTCGCCGAAAACATCACCCTCGTCGACGTCAGCGTCGCCCAACTCGGCGAGTCGATTCACCACGTCCAGCGGGTGTTGGACAACACCGACGACATCGCCGTGGCCGACAACGAGGTCGACCTTCAAGAGTTTTCGGGCCGTCTTCAGTGGACGTTCGACGTGGACCCGGAAGTAGAGAATTTTACGGAGACAAACCTTGAGGTGTTAACACCGGTGCAGTTTGCCACCGATGACGCAGCCGTGGCTGTTGAGCCTGTCGACCCGCTGGTCGCCACGGTCGTCGACGGTGACGCCGAACAGCTTGAAACCTTCGCAAACAACGCCGGGCTCACCGCCCAGTTGTCTCTCAACGAGGCGAACACCGCGGCGGATGCCGAACTGCAGATCGGCGCGTATTCGGCTACCGCGGAGTTCGCCGCCGTCCACGGCGATCAGTGGCGGTGGTTTGACCTCGGGTTGGCCGAGCCGATGACCCTTAATATCGGTGACGAACTGGTATTTTCCTTCGGGCGCAGCCTGGACGACGCCGACAATTATGACGCCAGGATCCGCGCTACCGAGGAGGGCCCGGAGCTGACCGTAGTTCCGCCCACAGAATGGACGGTGATCAACCGGTTTGACTTCTACGCCCAACAGCTCGATCTGGCCGCCTGGCGCGCCGATGACATCACCACCATCACCGTCGACGACGCCGACGCACCCACCCTCCGACTTCGCGACATGCTGGCAGTAGAGGTCGTCGACGGGACACTGACGATCGATTCGACAGCAGCCGACCGTACCCTCATCGTCGAACAGGGAGAGTGTCTGGTCGCCCGCGACGAGCCGATCGAACCCGACGATCCCACCGCACCGCCTCAGATCGCCGCCGTCGACGTACCGACCGACGGTCATCCCCTGCTGTTGTGGGACGTCGGTGAGTGTCCGTAACGTCTACTCGCACACATCTTCTCCCCGGGGGGAAGTGGCCGAACGCAGTGAGGTCGATGGGGGGTCCGGGGGTCACTTGCGCCGAAACAGCCGCATCAACGGCTCCAGCTTCAGCTTCTTGCCCCGGCGGCTGGCGGCGACGTGCCAACCCAGCGCCCACCAGAACAGCGTGGTTGCTCCCACCGCTGACAGCACACCCAGCGCCAGCATCAGGGGAATCCCCCACACTTCGGTGTCATAGGGCTGGATCAACAGGGCGGCCACAATGGCCAGCCCGGAGGCGATCACCCCCAGAAACAGCCGTGTTCCCATGGTGTTGAGTGTCTCTCCCATCTGGTCGAGCGAGTCGTTGCGCACCGTGATCGTCAGGTTGCCGCTCTCCAGGTCCATCAGCACTTGGTCCATCTGCTGGGGGATCTTGGTGACGAAGCTCGAAAACCCCACGGCGGTGTTGATGGCGCTGCGGGCGATCTTTTCGGCAGAAAACCGCCGCATCGCCAGCTCCCGGGCATAGGGCATGCCCAGTTCCATCACATCCATATCCGGTTTCAACTGGCGCATGATCCCTTCGATGGTCGCCGCCGTCTTCACCAGCACCGCGTAGTTGGGGTTGACCCGAATCTGGTGGTACTGGGCGGCATCCATGACCTCCTGGACGAATTTTGACACGTCCACATCTCCCACCGTGGAGTCGATGTACTCGTTGCGGATGCGTTCGACGTCGGCGCGAAATTCTCGGAGATTGA
>SKMT01000653.1 GCA_007120915.1 Myxococcales bacterium
CGGACCCTGAACGCCAGGTTACTGCATGCCTCCAGCGGATGTTCCTGGTCTCAGAACTCGCCGAAACTCACCCCTCTGAGATCTGTGATCCCAACTTCTATGACTGTGTGCTCGAAACCGGGGTCCACGACCCGGAAACGATCGAAGAGTACGAAATTTCCGACGAACGAGCCGAAGAGGCCGCCTCACTCTACGAACCAGGCCGGCCGACCCCATCTGATTTGACCGCATGCAGCGCCAAAGTGGGCGATCTCGCAGTGGCAGAAGTTGAAGCTCAGACACAATTTCGCCGCATCTTCGACGAACTCGAGTCCGTCGACGACATCGAGCAGTTTGACTGCCAACAGTTGCCCCCACTTCAGCGCTACCGGCGCCGCGCCCCCACCGCCGCGAAACTGCTCGACGACTGTCCGGCGCTCATCGATGGATCACCGTCGGGCTCACGCTGACTCAACCATTGCGCTACTGGCACTTCTGCTTATCTGTTCTGCTTTTCCCGGGGTACCTCAATGGAAGTGACTCGTTCCGCCCTTCGTTACAACATCTCATCACTGACGCTGGTCGTACTGCTTGCCTGCACCGGCTGCGGTGTATTCTCCGCGGCCGAGAAAGACGACGAAGAATCAACGACACAGACACAGGCTCAGCCCCAACAACAAGACACCGACGAGCCCCATCCCACCAACCAGCCTGACTCACCCGACACTCCATTCGACGACGACGAAATCCGAACCGTCGCCGTTGCTTCCGTCGACATCGAAGCGGGCACCCCGCTTGAAGAACAACACCTGACCATACGGGAAATCACCGATGAGTTTCTGCCGCCCAACCCCCTTCTCGAAGATGACGTGATCGTCTACCTGGGACAGCCGCTGGACCACGATATCAGCGAAGGGAACATGTTGTTGACCGACGACTTTCGGGTCGCCGACACCGCCCAGGGGTTGTCGGGGCGTGTACCCGACGGGCAGAGGGCCGTCACCATTCCCCGCGACGCGATCTCCGGGCAGACCAACCTCATTGAACCCGGCGACCGTGTCGATATCTTGGGCACCCTGCCAGACGACGACAATGATACAGTGACTCTCTCGCTGCTGCAGAACGTCACCGTGCTGGCAGTGAGCGATCGAATCCATGAGCACTCCGCTTCCGATGAACCGCCGGAGGGTGGGGACGTCACCGTCTCATTGACACCGGATGAAGCCGAACTGATCACCGTTGCATACAGCCGCGGCACACTGGCTCTTCTGGTACGCAACCGCGAAGACCTCAGCACCTATCCCGTACAGCGGCACTACTACGGCGACGTCATCGAACAGCTCGAAAAACTCGACGCCCGCTCCGACGAATACGACCCGCCCGAACACCCCGAAGGCGCTGATGACGACATCAATAAATAGCTGTTCTTAATTGCGCTACACTCGGTCACGCCAGGCTGGACGACGAGGGCAAGGCGCGATGACGACGGTATAGCAGCGCTATCCGGAGGAGTCGCAACACCGTCCTCGTCGTTCAGAACAAGTGAGAAGTGTAGTGCAATTAAGAACAGCTATTTATCATTGATTGATCGGTGAGCTTACCAGCCACTGCCCACGAGCCGAGAGCTGATCATGGCCCCTGCATCGAGAACGCTTTTCGTCCTCCTGATCGCGGCCCTTCTGGTGGCCACCGGCTGCGCCGTTCATATGCAGCGGCTGGGCCCCGAACAGCTCGACTCTGCCTGGGAGTCCGACGTCCAACGAACCTGTGACATCGATGACCCCGCCGAAGCGGAGATCGGCCGACCCGTCGACGATCAACCGCCGTTTTCGGCGCTGGCGGCGATGAGCCTTCACACCGACACCAGCCCTGAACTGACCGACTGGTATCGCGATCTGTGCGACGACGGCGACGGAGCAGCCTGCACGCTCAACGCCCTGCGCCACATCACCTTCGACGCCGACGACGGCATCGGCTGGGATTATCCGAAGGTCCACCACGTCGACCGACCGCTGACCATTGGCTGCGGCCAACAGCAGTTCGCCCCCGCCTGCACGGCCCTGAATCTATTCGATGACCGCGATGTCGACGACGACGAACGCATGGAACGCACCCTCGACGAAGTCTTCGAACGCCACGAGCCCCCCTGTCTGATGGGCGAAGGCGCCACCTGCACCTACCTGGGATATCTGCTCGACACCATGGTGGAGGAAGAACCGGCAATGGCTGACTCTCGCGACTTTTTGCTCGCACGGGGCTGCCGCCAGAACAACGCCGATGCCTGCCTGCTGCTGGGCGGGGCCGCCATCGAAGAGCGGGGCGACACCGCCTGCGGGGTCTCCTCGCTTCGCACCGCCTGCGAGCTGGGCCACCGCACCGCCTGCCGAGAGCTGGAGCTGATGGCCGACGAAACCTGCGCCCAGCCCGCCGGGCGGACCACCCGATTCTGCCGGGAGGTCCGCGACGTCGTCGCCCGCGGCTTCGGCGAACCGTCCCCCAACTGGATCCGAAGCTGGACCAACCGCTGCCACGACGGCGACACCTTCGCCTGCCACCTGCTCGGCCGCGTCCAACTGACCTCCACCACCCTGCATCAGCCCCCTGAACAGGCCGCCGAAAACCTCACCTTAAGCTGCGAAGACGGCATCTACGACGACTGTGGGCCGGCGGCGATCTCCTGGCAGGCTCGACAGGACGTCGACACCGAAGACCGACTCTTCGAAAGCCTGGAACTCGCCGAGTTTGGCTGCGACCGCGGCGCCCTGGAGGCATGTGAGTCCGCAACGCTGCTGGCACACAGCGGCGACGAAGAGATCGACGAAACCCTGGGAATCGATGACGCCACACGACTCAAATTCGCCCGCCGCACCTGCGAGATGGGCGGCGAACTCGGCTGTCTCAGCCTGATGGTCACCGGCTTCGAACAACAACTTCCGGAGCACGAAGACGAATTGATCCGCTCCGAAACCGAAGACTACACCGATGCCTGCGACGATGAGGACGCTCCCGATGGGCTGGCATGTTTCGTCGCCGGCGCCGGCAGCCTTTACGTCGGTGCCTACGACGACGCTGACGACCACTTCGCCCGCGCCTGCGACGAGGGTCTTTACACCGCCTGCATGCTCACCGACGACCCGGATCACCAACTCGACACCGACCAGGCCATCGCCGAAGCCCACGCCGCCAACGGCGCCTCCGCCGGCACCGACGGTTGCATCCCCCACCGCGACCAACCCTCCCCTGTCGAATGCGACGAAGGCACTCCCGGACAGCAACTCGACACCGACGAATGGCAGGGCCGCTACGGCTGTGGCGTCACCGATGTCGCCGCGCTGGAGACCAGCGCCAACCGCCCCGTCGAAGTCTGCGGGGTAGAGGGCCAACACGGCTTTCTGGCCCGCCTTCAGTGCGAAGACGGCACTCGTCCCATCACCACCCCCTTCGAAGCTGCTGAAGCGCGCGACGGCAACGTCGGCCCCGCCGGCCGATGCGACGAAATCGTCGACGTCTACCACGTCGCATGCCCCGAGAAGACCTACGAAGTACACATGGACATGTACTTCTGTCCCGCCGCCGCCGAAGATCTGCTCATCGGCACTCCCATGTAGACGGCATCACCGCCACCCCGGTGGGCACCGCTGTCAAAACCCCACACCAACCCCGAAGGTCATCATCACACCCTCATCTCCTCCGATAATCGGAATGAGTTGGTCATCCTCGTCGATTCCGGCATACACCAGGTTAAATTCCGGAAACAGCCATAGCCGATCCAGCTCCGCTCGAAGCCCCAGCGATACTCCGATGAGAGGATTGAACTGGGTGTCCGATTCGCTCAACCCCGTCAGCCCGAACCCCTGGTGACTCTGGTAGAAAAACCCCGGCTTCATTCCCGCTGTCAACACCGCTGCGTCACTTAACTCCAC
>SKMT01000064.1 GCA_007120915.1 Myxococcales bacterium
CCCGCTCTGTCAGTGGCTCATCCATGGGGTCGAGCCTATCAGTCAGCCCCCAGCTATCAACGGCCAACCTTAGAGGTCGGAGTACCTTCGGTCCCCGGGCAGCCTGAACGACGGCTGGCCCGGGGCTACTGGTCGAGCGATGAACCTCCACGGGCCAACCAGCGCCAAGTGCCCAGCACCCAGCGCCAAGCGCCCACCACCCACCACCGAACACCCACCACCGAACACCGAGCACCCACCACCAGCGCCAAAGGCGCTAGGTCAAATACCGATGCCCGTGCCGCCCAATCTTGGCGACCGTCGACGCCTGCGGTCCTTTGTTCCCTTCGCTCGCCTCGAACCGCACTTCCTCACCCAGCTCCAGCTCGTCGAAATGGTCGTTGACCACGCTGTTTTCGTGAAAGTAGATCTCTCGCCCATCTGCCGCTTCCAGAAAGCCGTAGCCCTCCTCCTCGAACAGCTTGGTCACCACCGCATGCGGGGGGCCGGAGCGGGGGTGGCGGCCGCGGCGTTGACGACCGGCGTAGGTTTTCAGTTGGCTCTCCATCGCCCCGAAGGCTTTGCGAATCGCGTTGTAGGGGCTGAACTCCTCCTCGGGGAAATCACGGTCGCGAGACACGACCAGCTCGTCACCGGGCACGCTGACCTCGATGCGAACACGGTGGCCCACCGCCTCGCCGCTGGCGCTTTTGTGGGGTGCTTCCACGGCGATGCGGCAGGCGATGATGTCGCGGCTGTAGCGCATCAGCCGGTCGACGCGCTCGCGGATCAGCCGCTCCATCGCCGCGGTGGGCTCGACGTTCTTGAATGCTATCTCGAAGGGTATACGCATCGTCGGTACCTCTCTGAGTTGCCTGCAGGTAACACTGCGTGTGAACAACCCGAACCTAAACACGGCAGCGCTGGGCGCTGGGTGCTGGGCGCTGGGTGCTCGGTGCTCGGTGCTCGCAACCAACGACCCATAACGAATAACGAATAACCAACAACCAATAACCAATAACCAATAACCAATAACCAATAACCAACGACCGCCTGCTTGGCCTGCCCCCGCCAATTCTGTAAGAATGGCGGTCAGCAATCTCCGCGGTTTCTCTTCGAGGTAACGACATGGTTTCGCGCGCCGCTTCGCCGTCGACACTCGGCGTTCTGACTTCTTCGCTCACAGCAATGCTGGCCGTGGCTGCCGTTGCGCTGATCGGTGTGGGTTGCACCATCAGCCTCGATCTGACGGAGTGTGGCACCGACGACGAATGCGAGGAGGAGTACGGGGGCGGCTGGCAGTGCACCGACGACTATCTGTGTGAGCCTCCCCCTGCCGAATGCGAAGACGACACCGACTGCGAGGACGAATACGGCTACGGATGGACCTGTCGTGATCGAGACGGAGAGTGTCTGCCCCCGGAAAACGTGGTGTTCTGCGAGGACACCAGCCAGTGTGAAGCGATTCAGGGCGATGGCTGGACCTGCTCCGACGAAGCGCAGGTCTGTGAGCCTCCGCCGGGATCGATTCCCTGCAGCAACGACGAGGACTGCGCCTCTCACCAGGAGTGCAGCATCGCCGGGCTTTGCCAGGATGAAGACACCGGCGATGAGCTGCTCGGCGGCCCCTGCCAGATCGCGGTGGGCGACGTCGACGACGACGATGCGTTCCTGGTCGGCGTGCTGTTGCCCTTTTCGGGCGATGAGGCCGGCTTCGGAGAGAGCCTGCTGAATGCCATCGACCTGGCGCGTGCAGACTTCGATGCCGTCGACGGCGTCGATGACCGACAGATCGGCCTGATTGGTTGTGACACGGAGAGCGAAGAATCACTGGCCGTCGAGGGCGCCGAGCACCTGGCCGACATCGACGTACAGGCGGTGATCGGGCCCGACTGGTCCAGCCAGACCGAGGCCGTGGCGAACGAGGTGACCATCGACGCCGAGATGGTGCTGGTCAGCCCCTCGGCGACCGCCGCCAGCATCAGCGAGTTGGACGACAACGGGCTGGTCTGGCGCACCGTCGCCTCCGACGAGGGTCAGGGCCAGGCGCTGGGCAAGCTCGTCGACTATGCGCTCGATACCCTGCCTCACTACACCGGTGTCGATGAAGACGACATCCCCGAGACCACTTCTGTGGCCGTGATGCACCGAAACGGTGACCCATACGGTGAGGGGCTACGGGCAGCCATCGAGCGGGAGCTGCCCGATGAGTACACCGAAGACGAAGGCCGCCATTACTTCAGCGCCTACGAGCCCGACGCCGACAGCACTGACATCGCCACCAGTCTGCTCTCCAACACCGCCGACGCTGACGACTTTGGTCCCGACGTCATCGTGCTGCTCGGCGCTTCCGAAGCCTGGGAGGTCGCCGAAATCGTCGACGGCGAGTTTGCCAATCCCCCGCTGTTTGTGTTCGCCGACGCCGCCCGGGTACCCGGCTACACCGAGGATATCACCGATGCGTTGGAAGGACGCATCTGGGGCACTGCCCCCCGCAACGCCTCCGATCTGAATTATGAGCCCTACACCAGCTTTCGGCTTCGCTATCAGTCGCAGTTCGACGAAGACCCCGAGGAGCTGCAGTTTGTGCCCAACGCCTTCGACGCGCTGTACATCCTGGGCCTGGGCGCCGCCTACGGTGGTTTCAGTGGGCTCGGGATCTCCGAGGGGATGACGCAGTTGAGCGACGGCGACACCTTCGGGCCCACCTCCTCCGAGTTGCCCGGGGCGATGCACGAGCTGTCCGAGGGCAACTCCATCAACTTCGATGGCGCCTCCTGGGTGCTGAACTTCGACGACACCGGCACCCCCTCGCCGATGCCCACTGCGCTGTGGTGTTTTGAGGCAGGGGGACTGCCCGAGCAGGCCGTCATCTTCGACGAAAACGGGCAATTCACCCCCATCGGTTGCGGCGACGAGACGGAACCGGCCCAAAACGACGGCGAATGCAACAACGACGACGACTGCACCGAATATCCCGACAACGCCACTCCGATCTGTCAGCAGGGCGACTGCCTCTGGACCTGCACCGGTGGGCTCAGCCCCTGCGACGGCCAGTGCGTGGACACCGAAAGCGACGACGATCACTGCGGGGAGTGTGGAGAATCCTGCGGCGACAGCGAAGTCTGCGCCGATGGAACCTGCTCCGGAGATTGAGCCGTGGCGCCTACCGATGACAGGACCACTCTCGTAACGGGGTTCGGCCCCTTCGGCGATCACGACTACAACCCCAGCGGCGACGCCGCCGTCGCCCTCGCCGACCGGCTCGTGCAGGACTCCGGCGCACATCTTCTGGATGTCACCTACACCACGGCCACTCAGTTCGCCCCCGCCCACATCGAAACCACCGGACGCGCCCCACTTCGCTTCATCCATCTTGGGCTGGGCGCACAACGGGAGCATGTCTGCTTTGAACGCGTCGCCGTGAATCGCCGCAGCAGCCGCCCCGATCGACTGGAGCGCAACCACGGCACCGAGCTTCCCGGCGAACAACCTCTGGTCGACGAGAACCGCGACCGCCGAACCACCTCCATCGATTTGAAATCGCTTGTCGACGACTACACATCGCTGATGGCCACTGCGTTGCCAAAAGCGAAGATCAGCGATGACTGCGGGCGGTTTGTCTGCAACGCCATCTACTACCACAGCCTGCGCGCCTGCCAGCGCTGTCGGCTCGCCGGCCGCAGCGCCCAGGCGGTCTTCATTCACATTCCCATCCTCGACTCCGACAGGGCCCACCGGCTCGGAACGGCTCTGGGCGAGTTGTTCCGTCACTGACGTTCGTCGACGACCTCGCGGATCAGCCGCCGCAACCACCGGTGGCTCTCCTCGCCGTGGCTTCTGGGGTGCCACACCATCGACACGGTGCCTCGCTTCAACTCAAGGGGCGGCTCCACCAGCCGGATCGGCAGATACTC
>SKMT01000525.1 GCA_007120915.1 Myxococcales bacterium
CGGCTCGGCGCCGGTGAAGGCAAGGTGTTGGTGACCACCGCTCGTCTGTACCGCGACAAAGTCGCCGAAATCCGCGACCAGCTTCCGGCGCTGCAGCAGGTGATCATCGCCGATGAGACCGACGACCTTCCCGATGCCACCGTCAGCTTTGACCGGCTGGTCGAGCGCAACGGCCGAGAATTTTCCATCGAACGCACCGACAGTGAGGACCCGGCGCTTCTGCACTACACCTCCGGGACCACCGGGGCGCCCAAGGGGGTGATGCACGTACACGAAGCGGTGGTGGCCCATCATATCACCGGGCAGACGGCGTTGGATTTCCACGACGACGACGTCTTCTGGTGTACCGCCGATCCCGGCTGGGTCACCGGCACCTCCTACGGGATCATCTCGCCGCTGACCAACGGGGTGGAGATGGTGGTCGACGCCGCGGAGTTCAACGCCCGGCGGTGGTATCGCATCCTCCAGGATGAGGAGGTGACCGTCTGGTACACCGCCCCCACGGCGATTCGGATGTTGATGAAAGCCGGCCCCGAGCTGGCCGAACAGTACGATCTGTCAAAGCTGCGATTTATCGCCAGCGTCGGCGAGCCGCTGAACCCGGAGGCGGTGTTGTGGGGCCAGCAAGTACTGGGGTTGCCGATCCATGACAACTGGTGGCAATCCGAAACCGGGGGGATCATGATCTCGAATTACGCCAGCATGGACATCAAACCGGGGT
This sequence comes from Myxococcales bacterium, assembly GCA_007120915.1. Lineage (GTDB taxonomy): Bacteria > Myxococcota_A > Bradymonadia > Bradymonadales > Bradymonadaceae > SLJM01. Next base: position 722 of record SKMT01000525.1, read on the forward strand.
CGATGGGTCGACCGCTGCCCGGGGTGGAGGCAGCGGTGGTCAAACGCGACGATGAAGGGCAACTGGAGGTGATCGCCCCCCCCCACGAAGAGGGAGAGCTGGCGCTAAAAAAGGGATGGCCTTCGATGTTTCGGGGCTATCTGGAGATGGAAGAGAAGTATCAAAACTGTTTCGTCGGCGACTGGTATCTGACCGGGGATATGGCGAAGGTCGACGAGGACGGATATTTCTTTTTCGTCGGCCGCGCCGATGACCTGATCAAATCGGCGGGTCACCTGATCGGGCCCTTCGAGGTGGAGAGCACCCTTCTGGAGCACCCGTCGGTGGTGCAGGCCGCGGTCATCGGCATCCCCCACGAAACTGCCGGGGAGGTCGTCAAAGCCTTCGTGGAACTGGGCGATGGTTATCAGTTCGACCGGAAACTGCGCCGCGAGCTCAAAGGCTTCGCCCGCAGCGAACTCGGCCCCGCCGTCGCCCCCCGATACATCGAGGCGGTCGAAGAGATTCCCCGGACTCGAAGCGGCAAGATTATGCGCCGGCTTCTGAAAGCCCGCGAGCTGGGCGAGCCCGAGGGCGACACCTCGACGCTGGAAGGGGGATCGACGTGAGCGATCGGCCGGAAGTGCGAATGGAGGACATCGGTCGGGACCAGGGACATCATCTGTTGTACCAGATGTTGCGGATCCGGCGGATGGAAGAGCGGTGCGCCGATCTGTATGCCCAGACCAAGATCCGGGGGTTTCTCCACCTGTACATCGGCGAGGAGGCGGTGGCGGTGGGAGTGATCGACGTGCTGGATGACGACGATGCCGTCGGCGGCACCTACCGGGAGCACGGCCATGCACTGATGAAGGGGGTTTCAGCGGAGGCGATCTTCGCGGAGATGTTCGGCAAAGTCGACGGATGTAGCCGGGGTCGAGGCGGGTCGATGCACCTGTTTTCGAAGCAACATCGGTTCTACGGCGGTCACGGCATCGTCGGCGCCGGCATCCCCCCCACGGTGGGGATGGCGCTGGCCGACAAGATGCAGGGAAACGATCGGATCACCGTCGGGTTTATGGGCGACGGGTCGGTCGCCGAGGGGGAGTTCCACGAATCGATGAACCTGGCGGCGCTGTGGGATGTACCGGCTCTGTTTTGCTGCGAGAACAATTTCTATGCCATGGGCACCGCCCTGGATCGCCACCAGTCGCAGCCCGATCTTCATCTGAAGGCCGCCAGCTACGGCATCCCCTCGGTGCAGGTGGACGGGATGGACGTGTTGGCGGTGCGCCACGCCGCCCGCCGGGCCGTGGAGGCGATCCGCACCGGCGGTGGCCCCTACTTCATCGAGTGTCTTACCTACCGGTTTCGGGCCCATTCGATGTTCGATCCCGATCTGTATCGAGATGACGCCGAGATCGAGAAGTGGAAACAGCGCGATCCCATCGATAATCTGGCCAATTATCTGCGAAAGCGAGACATGTTGGACGACGAACAGTTCGACGAACTGGATCAGCGGGCCCGCAACGAGATCGAACAGGCGGTGGAGTTTGCCGAACAGGCACAGCGGGAGCCCGTCGAGCAACTGCAGCGATTCGTCTACAGCGAACCCGGCGAAGGCGAGCAGCAGGAGGACTGATGGCGCCGAAGACGATCACATATCGGCAGGCGATGCGGGAGGCGATCAAGGAGGCTCTGCAGCGGGACGACCGGGTGTTCTTGATGGGCGAAGACGTCGGCTACTACGGGGGAGCGTTCGGCGTCTCGAAGGGGCTGGTGGAGGAATTCGGCGAGAAGCGGGTGCGCGACACCCCGCTGTCTGAAAGCGGATTCGTCGGCGCCGGTATCGGCGCTGCTCTGGGCGGGATGCGACCGATCATCGAGGTGATGACCGTCAATTTTAGCATGCTGGCGATGGATCAGATCGTGAACACAGCGGGGACTCTGCTGCACATGTCCGGGGGCCAGTTCAACGTCCCGGTGGTCATTCGCATGGCCACCGGAGCGGGCCGGCAGTTGGCCGCCCAGCACTCGTTGAGCCTGGAGAACTGGTATGCCCATGTGCCGGGGCTGAAAGTGGTGGTGCCGGCGACGGTCGACGATGCCCGGGGGATGTTGTGGACGGCGCTGCAGGACCCGGACCCGGTGGTGATGTTCGAGCACGCCGGGCTGTACAACCGGGAGGGAGAGCTGACCGTCGACGCAAATCCGGTGGATATCGACACCGCCGCGGTACATCGGGACGGTGATGACGTGACGCTGATCACCTACGGGATTCATCTGTTCACCTGTCTGGAGGCCGCCGACCGTCTGGAGGATATGGGGGTGGAGGCAGAGGTGGTGGAACTGCGAAGTCTGCGACCGCTGGACGTCGAAACCTTTGCCGATTCGGTGCATAAGACCGGGCGCGCGGTTGTGGTCGATGACGGCTGGAAGACCGGAGGGATGAGCGCCGAGGTGGGGATGCGGCTGGTCGAGGAGGTCTTCTTTTCGCTCGATGCGCCGATCCGGCGGGTCGCCCGCGCCGAGGTGCCGATGCCGTATGCCGGGCATCTGGAACAGGCGGCGCTGCCTCAGGTCGACGATGTGGTCGAGGCCGCCGAAAATCTGGTGCATCCCGGTCGCGCGCAGGACTGAGCACAAGACTGACAACTGATGACTGGAACTGATGACTGGCAACCGGACGCCATGTACCAATTCAAGATGCCATCGCTGGGCGCTGATATGACGGAGGGGACGCTGACGGCCTGGAACGTCGAGGTCGGCGATACCGTCGAAAGCGGCGATGTGATCTGTGAGGTGGAGACCAACAAGGGCGACATCGATGTCGAGATCTGGGAGGGGGGAACCGTCGAGGAGCTTCGCGCCGAACCGGGGGAGAAACTGCCGGTCGGCGAGGTGATCGCCGTCATCGATACCGGCGATGAGCTCGAAGAGCAGCCGCCGGCGGAACATGAGGAGGAGCCGCAAGAAGAACGCGAAGAGTTCGAAGAGCCCACGCGGCCGGTGCGCCGGGTTCGAGATCCTGCCGATCTGCGGGCGCCGGAAGGGGTGATGGCGTCGCCGGCGGCTCGACGCCGCGCCGCCGAGTTGGGCGTCGACCTTCAGACGGTGGACGGAACCGGTCTGGATGGGGCGGTCACCAGGGCCGACGTCGAGAGAGTTCACTCCGAAGGGGAGCC
>SKMT01000114.1 GCA_007120915.1 Myxococcales bacterium
ATATGTCCGAGCAGGGCCGGGCAGTGTACTCCGAGAGCGGCCAGCCCGAATACCTGGATGGGGTGGTATTTGACGTCAGCGAGATGCACCGGATGCGCCAGCGACTGCTGGTCAACAGCAAGATGGCCGCCGTGGGAAATCTTGCCGCCGGTGTCGCCCACGAAATCAACAATCCGCTCACCATTGCCATGGCGAACCTGGAGTACGTCGACGAAGAGATGAGCACCATCAACAGCGCCACCGACGACGATTCCCCCATCGCCGAAGCGCTGGAAGATGTCAATCTGGCCGTCGGTAAGGTCCAGGAGGGCATCGACCGGGTGCGCTCGATTGTAGACAATTTGCGCACCTTCACCGACGCTGCCGAAAGCCAGGCAAACCGGGTCAACCTTCGCGACCTGGTACAGTGGGCAGTGCGCAGAAAGCAGGAACGCACCGACTGCGACGGCTGTGTGCACACCCAACTGGATGAGGTGCCCATGGTCTGGGCCAGCGAGGTGGGGCTGGTGCAGGTGGTGTGGAATCTGTTGGACAATGCGTTGGAGGCGGTCGCCGACAACGATGACGGAGCCATCGATTTGACGCTACAACCCGAAGACGACCGGGTCATTCTGAAAGTCGCCGACAATGGCCCCGGGATGTCCGATGAGGTCGCCGCCCGGGCATTTGAGCCCTTCTACACGACCAAACAGGTCGGCCAGGGCGCCGGGTTAGGGCTGTTCGTCTGCCAGGGGCTGGTAGAGGGGATGGACGGAACCATCGACATCGAAACCACCGAAGGAGAGGGCACCACCGTATACGTAACACTGCCGTCGGCCGGGCGCGCCACCCCGGGTGCCGACGCCGAATGATCCCACGACCTCACGACCTCACGACCCCACGACCCGAGACCCCGTGACCACCACACAGACATCTGAACCGATCGACTCCTGGACGCTCACCGTCGTCGACGACGACGAAGAGAAGCTCGCCCCCCGCCACAGGCGGCTCATCGAGCAGACACTCCAGCCCCTCCTGACGGATACCTCGCCGGCCGGAAAACAGCTTCCCGAAAAGACGCTGCGCGACCTGGAGTGGCCTCGCATCATCGAGCTGGTCGCCGAACAGGCCCAGACGCCCGAAGGCCACCATATTCTGCGCAGTTTGCTCCCCCTGCGACAGCGTGACGACATCGAGCATCGGCTCCGGGAAGTTGCCGAGCTAATGGAGCTGTTTGACACCGACAGTCCTCCGCCGCTTGGGGGGCTGCACGATATTCGCAAGGCGCTGATGCACGTGGTGCGCGACGGCACGCTGGTCGTCGAGGACCTGGCGGCGATTCGGCGCAACTGCGACGTCGCCGCCCGGGTGCACCGCTACTTCGAAAGCCGCACCGAACCGCTGGCAACTCTGGCGCCCATCGGCGGGCTCGTCGACCCCTGCCGCCGGCTTCGCCGCCATCTGTCCAACGCCATCGAACCGGGCGGCGAGATCGCCGACGCCGCAAGCCCCGATCTCGCCGATTTGCGCCGGGCGGTGCAGAACCAGCACGACCGCATCCGCACCCGTATCGACCAGCTTCTTCGCGCCGACCGGTTTCAGAATGCGCTTCGCGACGACTACTTCACCATCCGCGAAGACCGCTACGTCATCCCCATCCGGGTTGGCGCCAAAGGCGAGATCAACGGCATCGTCCACGGCTACTCCTCCACCGGCAAAACGGCGTTTATCGAACCGAACGAGCTCATCGAGTTGAACAACCGGCTTCGCTGGGCTCAGATCGAGCTACAGGACGAGATCGACCGCATCCTCGAAGAACTATCTCGGCTCGTCGAACGCCACGCCCCGGTGCTGTTTCGCAACATCGAGCTGCTGGCCTATCTCGACGTGGTCTGCGCCTTCGCCCGATTCGGGCGTACCATCGACGCGGCCACTCCCTCGGTGGGCGACACTCGGATGCAGCTTCACCGCGCCCGCCATCCGCTTTTGTATCTGAAGCACGACGATCACAAGCGGGGCGACGACGCACCGGACAAGACGGTGCCCAACGACATCGCCATCGAGCCTCCCCGAAAGGCGCTGATCATCTCCGGGCCCAACACCGGCGGAAAGACGGTCACACTGAAGACGGCCGGGCTCTGCGCTCTGATGGTCCGCTTCGGGCTTCCCATCCCCGCCGACGAAGACAGCTCCATCCCGCTGTACGACTCCATCTTCACCGACATCGGCGACGAACAGTCGATCCAGCAGGATTTAAGCACCTTCTCGGGGCATGTGACCAACATCAACAGCTTCATCGACCGCTGCGGGCCCGACTCGCTGGTGTTGCTCGACGAGTTGTTCGTGGGCACCGACCCCTCTCAGGGCGCCGCGCTGGCAGTGGCGCTGCTCGAAGACTTGGCCACCAAACAGGCCACCACCATTGTGACCACCCACCTGGAGGGGCTGAAAACCCTGGCCTATCAGGAAGAGGAGTTCGCCAACGCCTCGATGGGCTTCGACATGGAGACGCTTAGCCCCACCTACCAGATGACCCTCGGGATCCCCGGCCGCTCCTATGCGGTGCGCATCGCCTCCAGGCTGGGCCTGGCTGACTCCATCGTCGATCGCACCAACGAAATTCTCGCCGGCGAGGACCACCAGGACATCGAAGAGGTGCTCGAAGGGCTGGAAGACCAGATCCAGCAGCTCGAAGACGAAAAGCAGCGCCTGCGACGCGCCCGCGAAGACGCCGAACGCAGAGAGCAGCGGTTTCGCGACAAATACCAGCGGCTGCTCGACAAGGACCGCGAGGAGCTGTTCGACGAAACACGACAGTTGCGCACAAAACTTCGCGACGCCCGCGACAAAATCCGCGAGCAACTCAAGAAGCTGCAGGCCGAAAAGACAGTCGAGCGCGGAGACGTCACCCATCGCGATCTCCAGAAGATGCAGGACGAACTCGACGAGGCCGCCGACACCGTCGACACCGCCCGCGATAAAACCCGCCCCCCCGAACCGGGCCCCGAGGGCCGCGTCGCCGTCGACCCCGAAGAGTTGGAAGAGGGCATGCAGGTATTCTGCCAACCCTTCAACCGGGAAGGCGAAGTCCTGTCGGTCGACGAAGACGCCGAAGAGGTGCGCGTCCAACTTGGAGATCTGAAAGCGTCGGTGGGCTTCGACGATCTGTTTCACGCCAGCGAGCAGAAGCGCCGCGCCCACAGCCGCGGCCAGTCCACGGGGCGTAGACGCGACGCCGCCCCACCCGACGACGACTCCGAGGGGCTTCTGCCCCAGACCGACGACAACACCGTCGATCTGCGCGGGCTGCGCGTCGACGAGGCGCTCGAGCGCGTCGACATGTTCCTGGACAGCGCCTACCTGAAGGACCGGCGCGCCGTCTACATCATCCACGGCAAGGGAACCGGCGCGTTGCGCCGCGCGATCCGCGGCCACCTGCCCCAGTCCCGCTATGTCGAGCGCTTCCGCCGCGGCGAACGCGAAGAGGGCGGCAACGGCGTAACTGTCGCGTTTCTCAAGCAGTAATACTGGTTCCGGACCGCCGCGCGGCTCGCCGGCCAAGCTCCTACGGAGCGATCACGGACCACCGCGCGGCTCGCCGGCCAAGCTCCTACGGAGCGATCACGGACCGCCGCGCGGCTCGCCGGCCAAGCTCCTACGGAGCGATATCCCACACCGGCATCGCAACTCTTATGGCCACACCGCCTCAATCCCCCGGCCAAGGCGGGGCTCAGGTGCATCCATGCTCCCGGAGTTCTGCCTTAGCTCGCCATTTCGAGCCAAAAGCCCGGGCCCGCTGCACCGGTACAGGTTTCAGTAGTACTGCGTTGCAGGATCGCTCCGTGGGAGCTTCGCCGCCGGGCCGGCAGCGCTCCATTGGTCGCTCCGTGGGAGCTTCGCCGCCGG
>SKMT01000468.1 GCA_007120915.1 Myxococcales bacterium
CGATGCCGTCGACGCCGGCGCCTGTGCGGTGGTCGTGGAGGATGCCTCTGTGGCTGATGACCACCAGGTGCCGGCGATTGTCGTGGACGATTGTCTGGATGCACTGGGGCGGCTCGGTCATGCGATATTTCGGGCTGCCCGCCAGCAGGGAATGCATTCGGTGGCCGTAACCGGCTCCAACGGCAAGACGACGACCAAGGAGCTGTTGCGCGCGATCTGGGGGACCGACGGGACGGTGTGGGCGACCCCGGGGAATCTGAACAATCACATCGGGGTACCGCTGACGCTGTGTGCCATTCCGGTGGGCTGTGACCACCTGATCGTGGAGATGGGCGCGAATCACAGAGGCGAGATTGCAGACCTGATCCGGCTCGCATCCACCGATCAGCGCATCGTCACCTCCATCGGCCGGGCTCATCTGGAGGGGTTCGGATCGATGACCGGGGTGCGCAAGGCGAAGTCGGAGGTCTTCGAAGCCGCGGGGCGGGGCACAACGGCCATTATGCCGCATAGCGAACGACAGGCACTGGCGCCGAGGGAATTTCCCGGCCATATGGTGACATTCGGTACCGACGAAGGCGCCGATATCTGCATGGAGTCCTCTCAGGTCATCGAAAGTGAGCAGCAGGTGGTGATGGAGGTGGTACTTCGCGCCGGGCGAAAGCGGCGCAGCCTGCAGTTGCCGCTTCTTGGCGAACACAACGCGGTGAATCTGGCTGCAGCAGTTGCCACGGTGGTCACTGGCCCGATCTCGCTGGAGAATGAGGCGCTGGATCAGGCGCTTCGGAGTGTGGAATTGCCGGGAGGACGGTTTCGCATCCTGACCATCGGGGGGCTTCGCATCATGGACGATGCGTACAACGCCAACCCGTCGAGTATGCGCGCGTCATTCCGGGCGTTTGAGACCTGGTGTGACAGCGTGGAGAAAGGAACCCGGGTTGCGCTAATCGGCGATATGCACGAACTCGGCGACAGCGCCGGGCGCGACCACCGGCGCCTGGCGCAGTGGCTCGCAGATCGGCGCCGGCTCACCGCCATCGGGTTTCTCGGCGAGTTTGCCGATGTGATGGCCGATGAGGCAGAGCAGGGTCGAATCGATACCGTGGAGGTGTTCGATGAGCACCGACAGGCAGCGCGATGGCTGGCCGAGCACCAGGGCGCCCGGGTATTCTTGAAGGGTAGCAGAGCGAATCACCTCGAACAGGTTGTAGACGAACTGGAGTCGGTGCTCCACTAGCGGGGCGCTGGTTTCCGATCAGGAACATCAATGCTTTTCGAACTCTTTTTCTGGCTGAAAGACGAGTTTTCGCCGCTGAACGTATTTCGGTACGTCAGTTTCCGGGTGGTGGCGGCGATGATGACGTCGCTGTTGATCAGCTTCATGCTGTATCCTTGGTTCATCAAGAAGCTGCAGAGCCAGCAGATCGGCCAGGTGATCCGAGATGACGGCCCGGACTCGCACTTCGACAAGGAGGGCACCCCGACGATGGGCGGGGTGTTGATTCTGTTCGCCGTGGTCATTTCGACGCTGCTGTGGGCGGATCTGAAAAACCCGTATGTCGGGGTGGTGCTGGCGGTGACGGTCTGCTTTGCCGTCGTCGGGTTTCTCGATGACTTCTTGAAGGTGCGCCAGGAGTCGAGCGCCGGGCTCAGCGGCAAGATGAGACTCTGTATCGAGTTCGGGGTGGTGTTTTTAATGATGATGGTGATGTTCCACACCAACGCCTTTGACTACTCCACGGAGCTGTATCTTCCGTTTGTGGCCACCGACCGGTTCAGCCTGACGTTGCCGCTGTGGGTGTACGTGCCGTTTGCGATGGTGGTGATTGTGGGCACCGCCAATGCGGTGAACCTGACCGACGGGCTCGACGGGCTGGCGATCGGGCCGGTGATCGTGGCGGCGGGGACGTTCTTAATCCTGTCCTGGAGCGCCGGTACGGTGCTGCAGCAGGAAGTGGTGGTCGACGGTCAGCGCTATCTGCAGCAGTTCGACATCGCCGAATACCTGATGATCCCCGATGTGGACGGGGTGCAGGAGTTGGCGATCTTCTGCGCGGCGATCATCGGGGCAGGTGCGGGTTTCTTATGGTATAACTCGTTTCCAGCCCAGGTGTTCATGGGAGATGTGGGAAGCCTGTCGCTGGGTGGAGCGCTGGGAACGCTGGCGGTGGTGACGAAACACGAGTTGCTGTCGGCGATTATCTTCGGAATCTTTCTGGTCGAAGCGCTCAGTGTGATCACCCAGACCGTCAGTTACAAACTGACAGGCAAACGGGTGTTTAAGATGGCGCCGATCCACCATCATTTTGAGATGAAAGGGTGGCCGGAGCCCAAAATTATTGTGCGTTTCTGGATTATTGCCATCATGTTGAGTCTGATCGCGTTGATGAGTTTGAAGTTGCGGTAACGCCACGAGTACTACGAACGTCTCCAGGGACGGAGACGGTTCGCGAAGTCGCAGCAGGCCATGGAGGGCCCCGCCGATGGATATCCTGACAAAATTAAGTCGCCGCACCCCCGACGATCCGTCGTCGATCAACGACGGTTCCACCCAGAAGTGGGATGTGCCGCTGGTGGCGGCGATGTTTGCGCTTCTGGCATTGGGGGTGGTGATGGTCTACTCGGCAAGTGCCGTGATCGCCTCGCAGCGGATGACCGGCCATCAAGCACTGTTGACCGGCCAGGTCGAAAATATCCTGGTGGGCACCCTGGCGCTTCTGGTGGCGGTGCAGATCGACTATCGGTGGTATCGGCGGCTGGTGTACCCAATTCTGGGGGTGACGGTTCTGTTTCTGGTGCTGGTGACCGTCCCCGGGCTGGGGGTGATGCAACACGGCGCGAAGCGGTGGCTGGACCTGCAGTTGTTCGGGTTCCAGCCTGCGGAGGTCGCGAAGCTGACAGCGGTGATCTTTCTGGCGTACTCTATCAGCAAGAAGGGAAAGCGGATGGGAAGCTTCACCATCGGCTTTATCCCCCATCTGTTGATCATCGGGGGGATGGTGGGGCTGTTGATGATGCAGCCGGACTTCGGAACCTCGGTGATGCTGGTGGCGCTGATGATGATTCTGTTGTTCGTCAGCGGAGCAAAGCTGTCGTATCTGTTTCTGGTCAGCGCCGCCGGAAGTGTGGTCGCCTACTTCGCGATCAGCGGCAGCGAATACCGCATGCAGCGGATCCTGGCGTTTCTCGATCCCTGGAGCCACCGCCAGGATATTGGCTACCAGATCAGCGAGTCGCTCATCGCCATCGGTTCGGCCGGGTTGTCCGGGGTGGGACTGGGCGAGGGAGCCGGCAAGCTGGGGTATGTTCCGGAGTTGTGGAACGACTTCATCGGCACCATTATCGCCGAGGAGTTGGGCATCGCCGGGGTTGTGGTGGTGGTGGCGTTGTTCGGCGTGCTGCTGTGGCGTGGATATCGGATCGCCTTTCGAGCCGATGACTCGTTCGGGATGTACCTGGCGTTCGGGATCACGTCGCTGTTCGCCTTGCAGGCGATGTCGAACTTGTTCGTGGTCACAGGCATGCTGCCGACGAAAGGGCTGACCTTGCCGTTCGTGTCGTTTGGCGGTACCTCCATTCTGGTCGGGATGTTCGCCGTGGGTATTCTGGTGAACATTTCCCGCAACGAACCCGACTGGTGGGAGCTGCGCCGCGAGAAGCGAGAGGCCGAAAAGAAGCGCCGTCGCTGGCAAAAGAAGAAAAAGAAGATCCTGCGCCGACGCGACGACCTGCAGCCCCCGGATTGACTCTCGATGATGGCGCCGCTGCCGGTCGGGATGGAAGTGAGTACCCCAGAACCGGAGTGTATCTGCGATGGCCGACCCGGAGTCTCAATCCAATCTGCATGTGGTAGTTGCCGGCGGTGGAACTGGCGGGCATC
>SKMT01000668.1 GCA_007120915.1 Myxococcales bacterium
ATCGCCGACGACGAGCCGGGCGCGGTCGTCGACGAGCTGTTCGTCGCCGGTGCACAGGTTGTCGATGACGGTGACGGAAAACCCGGCGTCGAGCATCGCGAGCACCACGTGGGAGCCGATGTAGCCGGCGCCGCCGGTGACGAGCACCGACGGCTCGATGTCTTCGCGGTTGGAAGTCATGGTTTCCCGGAGTCGGAATGGCGGCGGTAATATGACCAGAAGGCAAGCCCCGCACACAGAAGTGCGGCAGCACCCAGCGTCTCGATGGACTCCTCCCAGACGCGGTCCATGAAGGCGAATGCCAGCGGATAGATGTCCTGTTCTTCGAGGCGCTGTGAGGCTTCGGCGAACAACGCAAGGGTCTCGTCGTCTACGGAGAAGAGCCACCGGGTGATGCGGTCGCCCACGAGGGTATACAGATCGCGCTCGCCGCCGGGTTCCAGGTCGCGGAATGCACTGCCGAGCCAGGAGGAAGCCACGGCGGTGGCATAGCACAGATAGCCACCTATGAAGTAGCGCCGCCCGGAGGTGTTCTCCCAGATATAGCGTCGAAAGCGTACCAGAGCGTACACCAATACCGCCGCCAGCAGCGCGAAGTAGCCCAGTTCCACGAGCGTCGCGATTACCCCGTAGCTGTGTTCCCCGGTGACAGCGAGCACGCCATCTCGTAGCCGGTGGCGGATGTCCAGCGCGTCCTCCAAGAACATCAACGCCGCCCCGATGCTCAACAGCGTCCACATCATCGCGCCGCGGTCGTCGGCGATGCGCCGGGTGAGCACGGCGTTGGCTCCAAAGACGACGACCACCAGCGCGAGGGTGGTCCACTGGATCGGGTTTTCGAAGGGAATCAGATACCAGTGGTGCCAGAAAAAGGGCACGTCCCGGTGCCCGGCGATGATCTCGCGAAGCCCGCCGACGTTGTAGACATCCACGGCAATCAGCGCTGCCAGGGAACCGACGACGAACACCAAAAACAGCCCAAACACCAGATGGACGCGCCGGGCGGCGATGTCGAGCAGTCGGGGTAGCATCTTTGCGTCGTCAGTTTGGAAGAAAAGTGGCCGGTTCATCCACCGACCCCTCAGTCACTTCGTGACAGCCCCCCTCTCGCTGCGCTCCAGGGGAGCAGAACAGTTTCGATAATTCCTTTGTCCATCCACTAATCATCAGACCGCAGCACCTTCTTGAGCTGCTGGAGTTCATCGTAGAACTTCCAGGGGCTGACAAGCTGAATCAGGTACATCAGCCCGGCCCAGGTGGCGACTCCGGCGAGCATGGCGGCGACGGCGCCGTACCAGGTCGGGATGCTAAAGTAGATCAGCCCATCCATCGCCGCCAGACTCAACCACAGCGTGATGGTAGCGATGGCGGCCAGCGTGTTTTCCCGCAACACTTCGGTGATGGTCAGCCCGACCAGCAGCTTCACCCCGTAGAACCACAGCGGCAGTGAGACCAGCAGCGCCAGGATGATGACGATGGCCACCCCGGCCAGCCCCATCCAGGAGGCCATCGGCCAGATCAGTACACCGATGGCGAGCAGCCGGGGCACGTTCATCTTAAAGTCCATGTCCGGGCGGCCGCAGGCCTGGAACAGAGCGCCGGCGAGCGCCTGGAACGAGCGGACCATCCCGGCGAGTACCAGCAGGTAGACCAGCGGGATGATGGGCGACCAGTCGGAGCCGATGACGTAGAAGACAAGGTGCGGGGCCACCACAAAGATCGCCGCGCTGAAGGGGCCGGTGATCAAAAGCGTGGTCTTCATGACGTTGACGAATGCCTGGCGCAACTCGTCGGGGTCGTCCTGAAGCCGGGAGTAGGTCGGAAAGCTGACCTTCGAGAGCACGTGGGTGACCTTGGTGGCCGGCCAGTTCGAGATCTCGAAGGCGTAGTAGTAAAACCCGAGCGCCGTCGCCCCCAGATAGGCGCTGATGAACAGGTCGTCGCCTTTGTTGATGAGGAAGACGAGGATCGACAGCCCGAAGATCCACTTGCCGAAGGTGATCAGTTCCTTCGCCTTCGGCCAGTCCCATTCGAGTTTCGGCCGGTAGGGATGGGCGATGTAGGAGATGACCATCGCAAACAGGGCGCCGGCGATAAATTCGATGACCAGCGCCCAGACGTTCTGAAGGATGAAGATCGCCGGGATGGCCACACCCAACTGCAACGCCGAGCGCGACACGTTGATCAGGCAGACCGTCTTGAAGTCGAGGTCGCGTGTAAAGAAGATCTCCCCGGTGTTCTTCGCGCCCTTAAACAGCAGGTAGAGCCCACAGGCGGCGACAGTGGGGGTGAGAATCGGCTCGTCGTAGAAGTGAGCCAGCAGTGGCGCCAGCGCGACCATCGCCGCGCCCAGTACGACCCCGCGGCCCAGATGCCAGGTGAAGGCGACGTCCAGGTACGGTTCGGGGTCGGACTGCTTCTGGACCAGCGCCTTCTCGAAGCCGGTCTTCGTGGAAGCCTCCAGGATGGCGGTGACCACGAAGATGATGGCCATCAGCCCGAAGTCCTCCGGCGAGAGCACCCGGGCGGCGAGGATGGCCACGGTCAGCGAGGCGGCGTTCCGGATCGTTTCGCTGACGGTGATCCACAGCGAGCCGCTGGTCAGCTTCTTGTTGGATTTGATCGACGCCATAAAACCGGTGCGGCACTGCGGGGAGGCGGTCTCTTCGGGAGAGGGCGGATACCGAGGGCTTGTTAATGCCAAGTTGGCGGTTGGGGTTCAACCTTCGTCGGGGCACGGAGGCACAGTGGCACGATGGGTGTAACCAAAAGGAGATAGGGAGATTATGGGGATTTGGGGATATTGATTGTCATCTCCCTCTCTCCCGTATCTCCATATCCCCTGTTGCTTACACATCGGCGTATCGCAGATCTGCGACCGATCGCACTGACGCTATCGACGCGCAATAGCGCAGATGTTATGGCAGCCGGTGGATACGCAGACCCCGCCCGGAACCCCAGTTGTCGGCAGGAAGTATGAGTACGAACCAGGAGACCATCGTCTGTCTGTCGTCGCAGCGCTGGCGCGATGCGATGTGGACGAACAAGCAGCACGTGATGAGTCGGCTCGCCGAAGAGCACCGTGTGGTGCACGTGGACTACGGGCTTCGGCCGCTGGTGCAGTATCTGGCTGAGCGCGCCTGGTATCATCCCCGGGATCTGTGGCCGCCGCATCGGCTGTTGTACGACGGGGTGGCCCACGAAGAGGGCAATCTGTACATCGGCGATGCCCACAACCCGATCTGGGCGGGGTTGTTGCCGAAGAGCAGTCGGATTCGGGATTTCTTCACCTTCGATGCGAAAGTGTTGATGGTGAAGCGGTTTCTGAGCCGCGAGGTCGACGACCGGCCCATCGCCTGGGTGTATCATCCGGGGTTTGGCGATGCGGTCGACAAGCTGGACCACCGGCTGCTGGTGTACGACTGCGTGGACAACTACGAGGCGTTTCCCTCCTATCGCGACGACGCCGAGTGGCTGAAAGCGCGGGAGGAACGGCTGTGTCGAAACGCCGATGTGGTCTTCTGTACCAGCCGTGCGCTCTACGAAGACCGAAAGAAGTTCAACCCGGACAACACCTATCTGGTGCACAACGTCGGTGATGCGGACCACTTCAAGCAGGCGCTGGACCCGTCGGTGGCCACGGCTGCCGAGCTTGCGCAGTTGGATGGGCCGGTGGTGGGGTTCGTGGGGGCGGTCAGTGACTACAAGCTGAACATCGACTGGCTTCTGGAGGCGGCAAAACGGCGTCCGGAGTGGAACTTCGCGGTCATCGGGCCGGTGGGGATGGCCGATCCGGACACGGATGTGGGACGGCTGAAACGCCGCGACAGCGTCTATCTGCTGGGCCACCGCGACTACGAAGAGTTG
>SKMT01000142.1 GCA_007120915.1 Myxococcales bacterium
GAATGCGAACCCGTTTCCTGCGACGACCACGACGCCGAATGCGGCGAAGTCGACGATGGTTGCGGGGGCACCATCGACTGCGGGGACTGCCCCGACGGCCAGAGCTGTGGTGGCGACGGAAATAGCTTCCAGTGCAGTTGTGAACCCTACACCTGCGACGACCACGACGCCGAATGCGGCGAAGTCGACGATGGCTGCGGGGGAACCATCGAATGCGGGGACTGCCCAGAAGACTACGAAACCTGCGGCGGCGGTGGACAACCCAATGTCTGTGGCGGCGACTGCGAACCGCTGTCATGCGACGACCACAACGCCGAATGCGGCGAAGTCGATGATGGCTGCGGAGGAACGATCGAATGCGGTGTCTGCCCCAAATCCGAGCCCACCTGCGGCGGAGACGAAGATTATCCCCACCAGTGTGCCTGTGTCTCTCTCAGTTGCGAGGACCACGACGCTGAGTGTGGCTTTGTCGAGGACGGCTGTGGGGGAACCATCGACTGTGGAAGCTGCGATGACGGCAGTTGTGAAGACAACGTCTGCATCTGACTGTAATCCCCAAACCCCGTACAGCCCCCTCCCCCTTCCCACGGAACATAGGACGGCCGAACCACCGGCTTCATAACACCTCGCGAACCGCTTGGACCATCCGGTCCAGCGACGCGTGAAGCCGGTGGTTGTCGTCCACCTCTTCGATCTCAACGCCGAACCTGGCGCAGACATCACGCACCGTGTCGATGGGCACCACCTCATCGTGCACTCCGTGAATGACCACCGCATCCGGGGGCATCCGCTCGATCTCGTCGGCCGCCTCCAGATACAGCGCCGGGGCCATCAACACGTAGCCCCGAAACCGCTGAGGGTGACGCGAATACAACAGCGCCGCCAGCAATCCTCCATACGACGAGCCCACCACCACCAGATCGTCGGCATCTTCGGTCAGCTCCTCGGCCTTCTCGAGCCGCTCCCAGATATCCATGTCCCGGAAATCCGGCGACACCACCTCGAAGTGCTCATCCAGCCTCGTCGACTTCGTGCCCACCGGCCCCGATTCCAGACCGTGGAAAAAGTACACTTCCCGTTCGTCACTCATCACTCTCCCGGTTTTCTTCGTTCTCACCAACTGGCCAGACCCACATCACGACGACTCGACCATTCCGGGTTTTACCACCGTCGTCCCGATGGGCCAAAGGCGCCATCGCTCACGACCCCACGACCTCACGACCCCACGACCCCAAGACCCAAGCCCCCCAATTGCCGTCTCCCATATTTATGATACGCTGGCCGGCCGGCACATTCGCCGTCTTCAACCTTCAACCTCTCCGGGAGCCGTCATGCGAAGTACCACCGTCGCCGTTCTGATCGCCTGTCTCACCTTCGCCGCCTGTGACGAACCGGTCGAACAGCCCGACGAACAGCAACCTGACGAGCAGGCCGGCGTCGATTATCGCTGGATGCCTGAGGATGACGCTGAAAAATTCCTGGAGATCGAAAATCAATTCGCAGGATTTTCGGCGACCATGGAAGAGGTCGGCTACCGCTACACCGAATTGTACTGGGCAGGTCAGAACCGCAACTGGGACTACGCGGACTATCAGCTAGAAAAGATCGAGTCAGCCATCGAACGCGGTGTCATCCGGCGCACCGGGCGCGAAGACTCAGCTCGCCAGTACTTCCTCGACGACGAGGTGCCGGCGCTCGCCGACACCATCACCGCCGAAGATGAAGAACAGTTCGACGAGCAGTTCGAGGCCTTCACCTCCGCCTGCAACACCTGTCACGTCGAAGAGGATGTGGAGTTTATCCAGATCACCTATCCCACCACCCGCCAGGCTCCGGTCGCCCCGCAGCCCGACAGGAAGTGAGACTTCCATCCGTCGTTACTCGTCGATCTCCTGGAACAGCACGCGCTCGTCGCTCGGCTTCGCTTCCAACTCGGAGGGCTCGGCGGTGACCACCAGATCAAAGCTGCGGAAGGGCGTGGTAAACTTGATGAAACCGTGCCGGTCTTCGTCCAACACCAGCCGGCCGGCATTCTGGGGGCCCACCTCATCACTGTCGGGCAACACCCAGACGGTGTAGGTCGACTTCTGCTGGTGCAAATCCTGAGGCAGCGGCAGGTGAGACACCGCCAGCTCCACCATCCGATTTTCATTGTCGTCTACCGTGACAAGCACGTCCCCCTGGGCGCCGACAGTGCGCTCCCCAGACTCCATTTGATACTCCGACGTCGAGGAACATCCGACGGCAATCAACGCCACGATAGCACCGAGGCTTGCAAGCTTTGCGACGAAACGTCCATTCATGATCCGACTCCTTTCAGAAGGCAGCTATCAACTCCAGGCAACGGTTGCGCCGGCGAGCACACATGATGGTCGCACCACCGACCGCACAATGTCCGATACCCTGCTGGAACGCAGGATCGCAGAAATCGCATCAAGAATCGACCTTCCCCGCCTCGCCTTTACGAGGTTTGACGACCGGCCTCACAGCCGCATAATCCCCCGCCCTCGCTTCATCGGTCACGATAGACTCCCGGCTATCGGCCGTCGGGTTTTCGCAGCCTACGGTCGGTCGGGGCTACGATCCGTCGAACGAACCTCCAGCGCTCATCCCAACCAATAACCAATGACCAACCCCCTCCGATCATCCCAACGCCGGCCGTCGAACGAACCTCCAGCGCTCATCCCAACCAATAACCAATAACCAATAACCAACACTTGACATCTCAACGCTGCTGCTTTGGTTTTCCACCCTCTCAGTTGCTGCCGTCACTTTCTTCATGGAGTCTGTCATGTCTCGCTTCAAACTGATCTCCTTTGATACCTGCCCCTACGTGGAGCGAAGCCGCATCGTGCTCTTCGAAAAAGATCAGCCCTTCGATCAGGAGTTCATCGACCTGAGCGACAAACCAGACTGGTTTCTCGACATCTCCCCCCGCGGAAAAGTCCCGGTGCTGCTGGTGGACGACCGTCCCATCTTCGAATCCAGTGTCATCAATGAACTGCTCGAAGAACTGGTGCCCCAACCGGCATTGATGCCCGAAGACCCCATCGACCGCGCCGACGCCCGCTCCTGGATCGAGTTTAACAACCAGGTGGTCATGGCTGCCCACGGCAAGTACCTGTTCAGCGACGACGAAGAGGGCCGCAACGAAGCGCGCCACGCCTACCGACAGGCCTTCGAGCGAATCGAAAAGCGGCTTACCGACCGCGACACAGGCCCCTACTTTCTGGGCGAACACTTCTCACTCGTCGACGCCACCTACGCCCCGGTCTTCACCCGCTGGCAGGCCATGGAACAGTTGGGCGAAGCCGAACTGCTCGACGGACTCAAGCAGGTCCAGAGCTATCGCGACGCGCTGCTCGACCGACCCAGCGTCCAGAACGCTCGTGGCGACAATCTCACCGAAAAGACCGTCCAGATGGTGCAGTCGCGCCACAACTGACAACTCTCACACCGTCACCTCCGGCGAGCCCGGCGACCCGGACGGCCACTTCGACAGCGGCACCCTCAACCCGGGCGATGAATTTTCTCACACCTTCGACGATGCCGGCGACTTCTCCTACTTCTGCGCCCCCCATTCCGCCCAGCAACAGGGCACGATTGTCGTAGACGAAGAGCGTTGAGCGGCCCTTGTTCGCTCAACCTCCACTCTTCGGGCCTCCCGCCGTCGGCGGGGGGCTTTTTTGTGTTCTCCCGACATCAGTGCCCCCCCTCTCGTTCAGCGATAAACGTGTTAAAAAAAACACAAACCTGTAGCACTACCTCTTTTGAACTTTTCGCTAGATGCTTATTTTCCGACCACGGAAGCGCTGTGTTCTCCCCGACGCCGGGCTTCATATGACCCCCTTGTTCGCGC
>SKMT01000062.1 GCA_007120915.1 Myxococcales bacterium
GTAGAATTCAATGTGGTCGGCGCCGGCCCTTGCCCTTGTCCGGTCCCTGGCCCTGGCCCGATGTTGCTGTGCGTAACCAAGAACGGTGAAGGCCAACACACAGTTTACAGGCAGCAACAACCAACGGGACGAGCCAATCGCGAAAGGCGGGCCCGGGCGAGGGCTGGGGCTGGGGCCAGGGAACCGCTACCGACGGAAACCGATCACACCCTCCACTGATGGCGTACTTGTCTAAATCAGAGCCTGCATGAATAATCCGGGTTGGCCCACAATATTTAAATCGACGGTTAGCAATAACCTGATGCGGAGCAACTTCAATATGCATTTCATTTTTGCGAAATTGCTGGTCGTTCTCATCTCAACGGCAGGCGTTCTCATCGGCTGTGAGCCCACTGATACCGCTGCAAATGACGACGAGCGCGACAGTATCGACGCCGGTGTCGACGATACCGGCGTCGATGCAGCCGACGATGCCAGTGAGCAGCAAGACAGCGGCGATGCCGAAGACGCCGGCGCCGACCCCTACGTTGAATTCACTGCACCAGCAGATGGCGCTGAGGTCGACAACCCCGTGCTCTTCGAGATTGAGGCCGGGCAGGTCGATGAAGTCGAGATCTTCGCCGATGAAACCTACAGCCTGGGATCTGGCTTCGACCCCTCGGAGCAGGACGAGTTGATGTACCGTTTTGCCGGCACCGACTTTGAGCGCCCGGTACACGTGGAGGGGCGTGTCGACGGCGAGAAAGTCGCCCGCGATGACCTGAAGATTACGGTCACCCCCGACAGTTGCGCCGAGACCTTCTTTCTGACCGAATTCGATGACATCAATGAGGATCCCTCCGGCGAACTCGACATGTTCACCATCCGCGAAGAGTCGTTGGCGGCGATCAAAGAAGAGATCGAAACCCTCCAGAGCTGCGGTGCCGATATTACGCTGGGGGCGATGCTGTCGCTGCTAAGCTGGGAGGCGGCGTTTCGCGTCGGATCCTACAACACGATGTGCAACGAGAACAGCTACAACAACACCGAAAGCGACTGCGACGAGGTCGCCGAGGCGCTGTACAGCTACCAGTACGGCATCGGCGGGATTCACGCCTCCAATTTTCATCCCTGCCGAGGCGGAAGCTACACCCAGAATATGCGCGCGCTGTTTCACGACATCGCCGAAGACCAGGGCTACTCCATCGACGAGTCACTGGTCACCTCCGAGCAGGCCGACCGCTTCGCCACCGTCTGTCCCGATGACACCCCGGAAGCGATCGACCACTACATCCTCGGCGCCCACGAACCTTACGATATCCCGCGCAATGACAACGGCAATAAACTGTCAGCAGTCGGCTCCTATCCCTTCCTGGATGCGGCGGTGTCCGTGCAGTTGACCTTCAACATCCTCCACAGCCACTGCGATTCGATCGACGACGACCGGGAAGCCATCGAGATCTGGGGCGGCGGCGACGACCGATATGGCACCGAAGAACATCAGGACAACATCCTGTCGCACTACGAAAACTTCAAAGCCGCCAACTGCGACTGATCGGCACGTGTCTGGTCACGCGGGTGGCGGCACCGCTGATCTACGGAATGCACCTTCGGGATGAACATAGCTCCCTGTAATGTCTTTCCATCGAAGTTCTGACTTCCGTAGTCAATTCATGCGGTGAATAGTTAGCCTGACAGGTGCGCCTTATGCTCGAGAAGAAGTGGCCCTTCGCCGTGACCGGGCTGGCAGTTGTCATTGTGCTAGGCTCGTTGGCTTTCTTTTTGTTGTCACCGGAGACTGACTTCACCGACACATCGGAAGAAGCGGCCTCGGAACAAGCGGCTGATACTTCCGAAACCGATGCCTCCGAAAGTATCGATGCCTCCGAAGATGAGGATGAGGAGTTCAGCGACCAGTGGAGCTCCGTGGTCGCGGGCAACCATCACTCCTGTGGCCTTCGCAAAGACCGTACATTGTGGTGCTGGGGAGAAAACGAACACGGTGAACTGGGCGTCGGTGACGACGAGCGTCGCGAGGAATCGACGCTGATCGGTGAAGCGCGGGACTGGACAAACCTGTCGGCCGGCTCCCACCACACCTGTGGGATCCGCGATGGTGGCAGGTTGTACTGCTGGGGAAGAAACGACGAAGGTCAACTCGGGGATGGCACGGCAACAACCCGGCATTCGCCGGTGCGCGTTCCAGGAGAGGACTGGACCGATGTCGACGCCGGAACCGTCCATACCTGTGCTCTCGACGAGGACGGCCACAGTTATTGCTGGGGAGCAAATGACCGCGGTCAACTCGGGGATGACAACACCCCGCCAGTCAAGGAGCCGGTGCAGGTGTCGACATCCCAACAATTCCAAACGATTGCTGCTGCCAGCTACTACACCTGCGCCATCGACACGGACGCCCAACTATGGTGCTGGGGCGGCTCTACGACCGACCATCCCCTGGAAACAAGGAATGGTCCCGGCAAGATAGGCGAACAGGAGGAGCCGTGGGCAGAGGTCGTGGCCGGAGATTTCCACACCTGTGCCATCACCGCATCCTCCGCAGAAGACGCCGGCCAGTTGTACTGCTGGGGTCATGACGCCCACGGGCGTGTGGCTGATGAGGCCGCGCCCTTTGAGCCGAAGCCACGTCGCGTGGAGAACTCCGAATGGCATCAAATCTCGGCGCGCGCCGCCCATACCTGCGGTATCGAGGACGGGGGGACGGCGTCATGCTGGGGGTACGACCCTCCCGAGCAGCTCATGGGTACCGCAGCCTGGATCGACGTCGCCGTTGGTGTTCATCATAGTTGCGCAATCGACGACCAGCATGAATTGCACTGCTGGGAACAATCTGTTCCGGAGCCGGACGAGCCGCCGGAAGGCGATGAGCTTTCGGACTTTTTTGTCTATGACAACGCCCCCGACGAAGAGGCCGTCCACTGGTATCGTCTCAACACCGACGCCGGTGAGGTAATCCAACTGACTACTCTGGAGTTGGAAAACATTGCCGGCTCAATCGAGGACGTAATCCGCATCGAAGAAGTGGGCGTTGCCATTCTCACTGAAGAGACCAGCGAATTTCCCGCTCCCCGGGAAGATGATGAACCGGATGAAGCTGACGAAACTGATGCAATCGACGAAACCAAAGAAATCGATGGAGCCGACGAACCGGACGACCAGGACGACCTTGCCATGGTCACCGTGTTGTGCCGCGACACCACATGTACCCGCACAGTTCGCCGGCTGTTTGTCGCCGCAGTTGATGACGACGAGTTCGAAAAGCTACGTCAGCTCGATATCTCCGCGTTCAGCGGTCGACCCGACAAAGAGGAACTCGGGGACCCTTACACCCTCGAGGAAGGCAGCGAAGTCGACAATGCACAACTGCGTGCTGCCAAAGAAGGAATTTGGATCTCAAATTGCCTCGTCGATCATTACGAAGACGAATGCGGATACCACCATTTGCTGCGGGTCAAACCCGGCCCTCCGGAGGCAAAACCCGGCGGATTCACCCCCCTCCCCCAACATTCTCTCTACAGAAGCCCGGACATTACGGGGGCGCCCGGAACGGGCCCGCAAGGCATCGAGCTGTCTCTCGAAGACCGAACCCCGGAAGATCAAATTCACCACACGAACGACGTGTTCTTCTGTCTGTCCGTTACGGGTGAAGCCACGATCTTCGATAACACCTATCCGAACATAGATGCCGTCAGATGGCTTGGAGACGATCCTCCCATCTACGTACGCGTCGAAGACCACTTCGGGTATATCGGCCACACCGAATACGCCGTCTATCAGGCCTGTGATGACGAACCCCTGTACCCCGGCTCAGAGTCGCGGAGTTTCATCGAATTGGCTCCGGACTACTGGATGGGAC
>SKMT01000683.1 GCA_007120915.1 Myxococcales bacterium
GCTCACCCGCGCTCCCTGCGTTTCACTTCGGTCGCACGGGCCCACCCGGGTGGCACACACCACCGCTTCTCAACCACGAACCAACAACCAATAACTAATAACCAATAACCGCTTCACCCCGTTTTGTCCGCGAACCGGCGCGCCTGGCTCGCCTCCTCGCTGTCGCCGAGTTCGTCGGCGACCTGCGACAAATACTCGTGGATCTCCGGGTTGAAGGGGTTGACCCGGGCGGCCTCTCTCAGCGCCTCGCGGGCCTCTTCGTAGTTGCCGGCGTGCCGGTGTGCCCGGCCCAGCTCAAGCCAGGTGTTTACGTGGTAGGGGTTGAGCTCGTTGACCCGCTTCAGCGCTTCGATTGCCTTTTCGGGATCGCCGCTGTTGGTCAGGCTTCGGGCCATCCGCGTCTGCAACAAGGGGTTCTTGTCGCCCATCAGGTCGGCGGCTTTCTGGTACTGCACCGCCGCCGCGCCGTAGCGGTCGCGGACCTGAAACATCTGGCCCAACTGCAGGTACTCCTCGGCTTCGGGAGTGTCGAGTTCTTGCAGTGACTCCTCGTCGCCGGCCGACTCATCGCCGTCGAAGACGATCTGGTCGTGGTGAAGGTCGTCGGCGTCCTCCGGCAGGTCAGGAAGGGGGCGGTGGTGCAGGTAGCGGCGCCACTCGTGGTCCTCAAATTCGTCCCAGCCCATCCCCACCACTCGGGCATAGGCTTCGCGTGCCTCGTAGCCCCGGTCGATCTCGTCGAGAAGTTGCGAGAACGCCCCGTCGCCGACCTCTTCGTCCAGATACTCCATGGTGGTGTACACCTGGGCGAAGGCCACCGCCGCGTCCTGTTGGCTGGGAAGCATCGCCATCGACGGGTGCATCTCTTCGAAGGTGACCAGGCTATCGTCTTCATGTCGTTCCCGAAGCAGCTTTTCGGCCGCACCCTCCAGAAGCTGCTCGTCTTCGCCGCGCCACTGCCGTTCCAGGTATTTCGCCAGCCCCTCGTGCATCCAGATCGGCACCTGTTCGACCGTACGCTGGTTGATCACCAGGTGCACGTATTCGTGCACCAGGGTGTCGACCCACGAGTAGCCT
This sequence comes from Myxococcales bacterium, assembly GCA_007120915.1. Lineage (GTDB taxonomy): Bacteria > Myxococcota_A > Bradymonadia > Bradymonadales > Bradymonadaceae > SLJM01. The sequence goes on from SKMT01000683.1 coordinate 1,078, forward strand.
CTGAGCACCGCCCGGGGGCTGGTGATCATCAGCCGGTTGTACTGACAAAGCGCGATCGTCCCCGACGTGCGGATGTTCTCCTCGGTCAGCTCCGAGACCTTCGCCAGCACTGTCTCTCTCGGATAGACCTCCACGCGCACCGGCTCGTCGGGGTGGTGGTCCAGAATCTCGCCGATCCGGTCATATGCCTTCTCCAGCGCCTCCAGCGCGTAGGGCACCAGCACCGCGTCGGGGCCCGGCTCCACATACATCTCGAAGTTGCCCGACTCGCTGACGTGGCGTTCGTAGTCTTCTGTGACCTCCACGGTGGCGTCGACGATCTCTTGGTAGCGGCTCCACACCTCGTGTGGTTGCATCTCAACGCTCTGCTCAATCTGGTCTTGCGCCTCGTCGTAGTCGCCGGTTTTGAAGGCGTGGCGCGCTTTGACGTAGTGCAGATGGGGTGTGCCGTCTGCATCATCGGCGAATTCGTCGATCAACTCCCCGGCCTCCTGGACCTGCCAGGCGCCGAGCAGCCGGTCAATCTGCTGGAACGTCTGTTCGCCGGCCTCCGCGCCGCCGGGGGCGAAGGACGACAACATCAGCGCCGCCGCGGCCACACCCATCGCCCCCAGCCTCACCGCCGTCTTCCCGGACAACCGGGGTTGTTTACACCGTCGCATCTGCATCACTCCACCAGGCTGCGGAAGTAGCGTTCAATCTCGGATTCGTACTCTTCGAGTCGCCCGTCGCGCATCCCTTCCATCATCTCCTCGCGGATGCGCTCCCGGGCTTCGGCGTCGCCGTCTTCGCCGGGGATTTCGACCTCTTCGTCGTCGGCGCGCTGCTGCTGGCCGCGCTCTTCTCGTTCCTGCTGGCGCTGCTGCTGCATCGCCTGGCTCATCGAGTCATCTAGCTCTCCCAGTTGTTCAAGAGCCCTGCGCTCATCATCCAGCGCCTGCTGGCTGCGGCGTTCGCGAAGGCTCTCTTCGGCCTCGCGCATCGCCTCTTCGGCGCCTTCGACCGACGGGCCCAGCTCCTGTTCGAGCTGCGGGTAGTCCGCGCTTTGCTCCTGGATCTGCTCGCCGAGTTGTTCGGTCCTGTCGGCGATCTCGCCTTGCTGCTCGGCGAGCTCGTCGAAGCGCTCTTCCTCTTCGGATTGCAGGTTCTGGTTGGCCTGCTCCATGAAGTCTTCGATGCGCTCTTCGATCCGTTCGGCCCGTTCGATCAACCCGTGGGCGTCGTCGACAGACTGTTCGAGCGCTTCGGCCTGCTGTGAATCCTCGTCGGCATAGCGCTGAGACAGGGTCATGGTCGCCCGCATCGACTGCAGCGTGTCTCGCGAGGTGCGGGCCCGATCGAGCGCCTCTTCCATGTCCTGCTGTTTGACCATCTCCTCGAGCGACTCTACCGACCGCGTGGAACGGTCAACCTCTTCCTGGTCGCGCTCCGGCAGGTCTCGCGCATCGACCCGGTCGAGCTCGCGCTTCTGCGCCTCGATTTCGGCCTGCAGCTCGTCGGTGACCGGGTCGAGCATCGCGTCGAGCTGGTCCTGGCGTTCCTCGCGAAGATCTTGTTGCAACTGGCGGGTCTCCTCCTCCAGATCGGCCTCCTGCTCGCGCAGCATGGTGACCTGGTCCATCATATCGCCCATCGCCTCGTCGAACTCCGAGATGCCCTGGGGTTGCATCTCCCCGAAGGACTGCTCCATCTCACCGCTCATCGCGTCCAACTGGTCTTCCATCCCCTCCAGAGCTTCGAGCGCCCCGTCGATATCGTCGCTGTCGAGCATCTCGTCGATGGCATCGAGCTGGCTACCCAGATCGTCGGCGTCCTGCTGCATATCCATCCCCTCCATCGCCTCCAGGTTTACGTGCTCCTGGGGCATCTCGCGCATCTGCATCTGCATGCGCGACATCAACTCCTGCATCCGCTGGCGAAGCCGATCCATCTCCCTCTGGATCGCCTCGCGCAACTCGGGGTCGTCGGTGTCTCGATACTGTTCGAGCAGATCCCGGAGCCGATCGCGCATCTCGTCGATCTGCTCGGCGGTGGTCTCCACCAGGTCCATCTTCTGGCTGATCAGCAGATCCTCCAGATCTAAGACCATCCGCTCCAGGTCGGCTTCGGCTTCGGCGCAGAAGTCGGCGACCTGCTGGAGGTTCGCCGCCGTCAGGTCCCGTCGCTGCGCCCGGTCGTCGAGCAGATGAAAGACCTGCTGGCCCTCTTCGTGTATCGATTCGAGCCGGTCACCCATCCCGGAAAACAGCGTCAGGTTGCGCGACACCATCATCGGGTCGTCTTCCAGCTTCTCGGCGACCTCGTGCATCGCCTCGGCGAGTGATTCACGCCGGTCGTTCAATTGCTGCTGGTTGTCGTAGCGCTCGTGACGCTCGTCGCGGTCCATCCCCGCCTCGACCTGCTGGTCGTAGCTGCCGTCATCGCGCATCTTTCGGTTGCCCACCGGCGACTCCAGGGTGTCGCCCAGGTGGCTGAGCAACGCCTCCATCGTCTCCTGCTGGGCGGCGATGCTCTCCATGTGCCGGTCTTCCGGACTCTCCACATACAGCACCACCGACGACGACTTCGCCTCTCCGGGCCCGGTGGCGGTGTTGACGTCGCGGGCCTCGAAATACACCTCGATCGCATCCTTGGGACGCAACTCCAACGGCGTCAGATCCAGCTCGGCGGTGGTCTCCACCTCGGTGGGCCGGTCCGCCAACTCTGTTAACTCCAGCCGCTGGCGCTCCGGGTCATCACCGGCCCCCTCGAAGTGATGAGCCATCCACATCGAGTCGAGCCCGAACGTATCCTCCGCCTGAATCTTGAACTCCACCACCTCATCGGGCTCCACCTCTACCCGCCCCTCATGGGAGAGGATCTGGACGCTCGGCGGTGGGTCTTCGTGCACTTCGATCCGGCGCTCTGCCCGATCCTCGACGGGTCTTCCTTCGATCGTTTCGCCGCGAAACCAATAGTAACCGCTCTCTTCGATCTGCAGCGTCGCCGAGGCCTGATGGCCGCCGTCGAGCGTCATGTCGATGACCTCTTTGTTGTCCTCGCCGGTCTGAACCACCATCTCCAACGACGCCCAGTCTCCCGGAAGAAGCGTCGCATGCAGGTGCACCTCTGTGCCCTGCAGCGTCTCGATGCGCCCGGTGCCCAGGTTTCGTATATCCCGGTCCCGCTCGGTATACGACGGATAGACGAATACCCCGTCCACGCTGCCGACGATCGACTCCTCGGCGACACGTTCGCCGACCACCGGGGCGCCGAGCCGCTCGCCGGTGAGCACTCCCAGGGTCCAGCCCGGATTGAAGATCAAGGGCGCCAACAGAAGCGCAATCCCGGCGGCAAACCCCAGCGTCGCCGGCGTCAGATCCCGGGGCGGCACACAGTGCGACAGCGAGTCCTCTTCGCTTTGCTCACGCACCTTCCGGGCCGTACGCCCAAGCTGAGCACGGGCCATCGCCGGGCTCACCCCCTGCTCAACCAGTTCCTCGCCGCCGTCTTCCGCAAGCTGGCGTCCAAACTGCAACGCCGCGACAAGATCGCTTCGAAAACCGGTGTCGTGGCGCTGAATCTTCGCCGCCACTCCCTCCAGGGAGGGCCGACGCATCCGAAACACCACCCCGGCGGCGATCGCCCCCACCGTCGCAAAAGCGACGCCGATGAGCATCATCCACCGCCCCACCGCGTAGCCGTACTCCGGGATAAACGCCGCCGCGATCAGCGACGCGACCACCACGGCCAGCACGGTCGTGCCATACCAGAGCATCCCCTCGATGATCGCCGGCTGTCTCAGCTCGCGGCGAGTTGTCTGAAGCACCATTTCCAGGGTGCCCAGATCCTCGCCGAGGCTGTACGAACGCGACTGCGTTGAAGGCGGCTGTTGTAACGGCTCAGCCGACTCAACCTCATCGGGTTGTTCGCTCTCCCCCTCCGGGTCTTCACCGGTTGGTTCGTCCACCACTTCCGGCGACTCTTCGGGCTCGTCACCGGCGGTACACGCTGAGTTGTCTTGAGATTCACCAGCCATCGAATCTCTCGGATAAAGCACAGTGCTGAAACGGAACAACAGGCGGGCGCGTACACCCCCACCTGCCAGAGACAATGTATCCGTGGTCTGTAACTTTCAACAACCGCCGGTTTAATCCCTGGCACACCAGAAGCCCCCAACACCTGCACGGCTTCCCTCGCCAAGAGGCAACGAGTGGGGAGGTGCCCCGAAGCGGCGGAGGGGCACCTCGCACACCAGAAGCTTCCCTTGCCATTCGCGCCCCGCGACACAATGATCCCCCCCCAACACTGTCCCTCCCCCCAACGGAGCACTGCGATGCCCGAGTCATGCCGCGGAAACTTCATCGCCAACACCTGGACCATCCCCGACTCGCCCGACCGCGTGGCCACCCGCGAAAACCCGGCCGACAACGACCAGACAGTCTTCGAATTTCCCTGGGCCGAGTCGGCGGTCGACCGAGCCGTCGTATCCGCAAAAGACGCCCAGCCCGACTGGGACCGGCGCGGGTTGGCGGGGCGGATGGATTGTATCGAGCGATTCCGTGCCGAACTCGAAGAGCGCCGTGACGACCTGGCCCGCGCAATCTCACTGGAGATGGGAAAACCGCTGTGGGAGGCGAAGGGTGAAGCCGGTGCGCTGGTCAAGAAGATCGACGTGATGAGCGATGAAGGACTCGACCACACCGCCCCGGTGTCCCCCGACGGCGTCGACGGCGGCTGGCGCTACCGCCCACTGGGCGTGGCCGCCGTGCTCGGGCCCTACAACTTCCCGCTGCATCTTCCCAACGGCCAGATCATCCCGGCGCTTCTGACGGGCAACACGGTGGTGGTCAAGCCCTCGGAGTTCACCCCGCTGTCGATGCAGCTTTACTTCGAGTGTCTGCAGCAGGCGGGATTTCCCGACGGCGTGGTCAATCTGGTGCAGGGCCCCGGCCCGGTGGGCGCCCGGCTGTCGTCGCACCGCGATGTCGACGCCGTGCTGTTCACCGGATCCTGGCGCACGGGCCGCATCATCCGGGAGGCGACGCTCGATCAGCCCGGCAAGATGGTCGCCCTGGAGATGGGCGGCAAGAACACCACCATCGTCTGTGGCGACGCCAACCTCGACCAGGCCGCCGCTGCCATCGCCGAATCGGCCTGTCTGACCACGGGCCAGCGCTGCTCAGCGACCAGCCGCGTGGTTGTCCACGAAGATGTCGTCGACGAGTTGACCGACCGGCTCGTCGATCTCTTCGAGCGAACCACCACCGGCGATCCTTTCGACGAAGACAACGAGCCGCTGATGGGGCCTCTGGCTACCCGGCCCGGCTTTCGCAAGTTCGTCAACGTCCAGGACGACGACGAAGACGGCGCCGTAAAGCCGGTGCTCAAAGGCGGCGCCGACGACGAGAGACCGGGCGGCTATTTCGTGCGCCCCGCCATCTGGCGCGCCACCGACGTGGACCGCCACGGCGCCCACCAGGGCACGGAGCTGTTTGGCCCCGAGATCGTGATCTATTCGGCCGCTGACGATCAGGAAGCAACGCGGGTTGCCAATGCCACCGACTACGGGTTGGCGATGAGCGTGTTTACCGCCGATGAAGAACGGTTCGATCAGATGAGCTACGACTTGAAGGCGGGCATTCTCAATCTAAACCGCTCCACCGTCGGCGCCTCCAGCCGCCTGCCCTTCGGCGGGGTGAAGAAAAGTGGCAACTTCCGCCCGGCCGCCGTACTCGCCGGGCTGTTTTGCACCTACCCTGTCGCCTCTCTTCGCGCCGATGTCGCCGGTCCAGATCACCAGCCCGACGGCGGTGTTCTCTCCCGGCTTCGCGACCGCGATTCATAATCTACAGGCTGTGCATTGAATACAATCCCGCCCGGTCCCGTCACAGGAGGGCAAATCTCTGTTTGAACCGGGCTGATGGTTCCTCTAGATTCACCGCACATGGGGAAAATTTTGGACTCTGGACGTACTTGAGCATTTCACGGGAAGTAGGAGCAGTATCATGCGAACGCGCAATCTTTTGTTCACCGCCACCACCATTTTTGTCTTTGCCCTCACCTCAGGACTACTCGCCTGTCACCCCGGCCCCGTCGGCGGTGGCAGCGGCGGCGGTGGAGGCGGCGGTGGCGGAGGTGGAGGCGGCGGTGGCGGCGACACCATCGCTGACATGGACTCCAACGAGCGCAGCAGCTTCTGCGACGACATCGAAGCACAGGTCATGGCCGAGGACGCCCTCATCGAAGGAGGGTGCAAAATGGAGGGCTACTTCGCTGCGTCAGAGGCGGGCTTCGACCATCAGGCGGTCTGCGAAGCTGAACACAGCGACTGCATCAACGACAGCGACGAGTTTCACTGCTATTTCGACGGTCCGGTAGCCGATGACTGCCAGGCGACGACCGGGCAGTTTTTCGACTGCATCGATGAGGTGACCGCCGGCGCCGAGACCTTTGAACACAACTTCACCTGTCTCGATGCCGACGAGCCGCTGTCCGACGAGCTGGAAGAGGCGATGGCCAAAATCACGGAACAAGGCCCGGCATGCACCCAGTTCTGGGATGACTGCGAGGGCGGCTCCAGCGGAAATAACGACGTCAACGACCTGCCCAACAGCAGCAACAACGACACCAATAACGACACCAATAACGACACCAACAACGACACCAATAACGACACCAACAACACCACTCCCGGCGGCAACACCATCGCCGATCAGAGCGACAGCGAAATCAATCAGATCTGCAATGACGTCAACCAGAACTGGGAGCAGTTGACCGACCAGCAGTTCACCGACGCCATCTGCAGCGTCCAGGCGCTATTCGCCGGCCTGGAGGCCCTGGATATGAGCGAGGATCCAATCCCGGCCTGCGAAGATATGGAAGCTCAGTGTCCCGATGCCATCGATACCAGTGACCGTGACTTCTGTCTGGTTGGTGGGCTCACCTCCACGGAGCGCAACAACTGTCAGGTCGACGTCGACACCTACATGCAGTGCGAAGAAGATATGCACGACGGCTACATCGATTTCTCCGCGTTCACCTGCAATGACATGACGTCAGAAGGTGCAATTACGGACCCCAGCCTCGAAGATGCAATCTACCAGGCGCTTGGGGACAGCCCCTCCTGCGACACGGTCGTGAATGACTGTCCCCCGCTGGCTGCCGAATAAACTGCAGTCCAACGACGCCACGCGCCGCTGCCCCCAGCCGGAGGCAGCGGCGTTTTTTTATCCGTAGACCACATGCTCGATGAGAAACTCGAGCACCGAGCGATGAAAGTGGGTGATCGTCTCTGCGCGCCGCCACCCGTGGCCCTCTTCATCGTAGACATGATGCAGATGGGGCACTCCTCGTCGGCGAAGGGAGGCGACGATCTTTTCGGTCTGCTCCGGGGGCACGACCTTGTCTTTGGCCCCGTGGTACAGCGCGACGGCGTCTTCGATGCTGTCCGCCGAGAACAGCGGTGAGCGCTCGCGATACGCATCCGACGCCTCCGGCAGCGAACCGACCAGGGTGTCGCCGTAGCGCTCCTCAAACTTGTGGGTACCCCGCATCAGCTCGAACAGATTCGACACGCCGTACATCGCAACCCCGGCGCGAAACACCCCCGGGTGGCGCACCAGTGACTGCAATACCGTATACCCTCCCGCCGAGCCTCCCATCACCACCAGCCGGTCCTCGTCGGCGTAGCCTTCGTCGACCAGAAATCGCGCCGCGCCCACCGCGTCTTCCACATCGACGATGCCCCACCGCCCGAACAGCGCCTCCATGTACTCTCGTCCGTATCCGGTGCTTCCCCGATAGTTCACGTCGATGACCGCCCAGCCCCGGGTGGCGAAAAACTGATTTCGCGGCTCCCAGGTCGCCACCCGCTGCGATGTCGGCCCTCCGTGGATCATCACGATCGCCGGGGGGAGCCCCGACGACTCGAAGTTCGGATTCGTCGGCGGGTAATACAGCCCGTGCACCGTGTCGATGGGCCCTTCGTCGTCGACGGGCCAACTGACGGGGGTGGTCTTCGACAACTGCTGTTGTCTGAGTCGCTCGCTGCTGGAGAACGCCTCTACCCGCGGCGTTGATCTCTCCGGTGTCGCCGAGATGACCCGGGGCGGCAAGTGAGCAGCGGAGCCGATGGCTGCGATCTGGCCTGTCGCTGATATGGCCGGCTGCGCCAGCGAGGTGTACTCCTCGAAGGTTTCCAGCGGCTCGACATTGCCCCCCAGATCGATGCGTTCGAGCCGACTGAAACCCTCCTTTGCTGATTTCGCCACCAGCGATTCTGCGTCGGCGGCCCAACCGAAGAAACGAAGCCCCTGCACCCAGGCCGGCCCCCCGTATTCACGGCTCGTCTCGCTGAGCCGGCGCGGCTTCTGGTCACTCTCTGCGTCGGTGACATAAAGCTGCCAGTGATCGGATTGATCGCTCAGATAGGCCAGCCGGGCGCCGTCCGGCGAGAATTCGGGCTGCTGGAAGGCGACGTCTTCGCCTCCGGCGATCACCGACGGCTCGCCGACGACGGGCCGGCCGGCGACCATCTCTACCGTTGCCGTCTCAATGAACGTGCCGTTCCAGGGCATGTTCGGATGGTCCCAGCGCACCCACACAAGTCGGTTGCCCTCGGGGTGCCAGCTCGGCTGCATGTAAAAATCCGCCCCTTCTGCGGCGACGGTGGGCCACAGTTCACCGTCGGTGTCCACCACCGCCAGCCGGTCTTCCCCGCCGTGGTGATGCACGTACACCACCCAGTTGCCATCCGGAGAGACCGCCGGCGACGCCACCTTGCCCCATTTCGGTGTGATCGGTTCGGGGAGGCCCCGGTCCAGCGCTGCCCGGTACAACCGCCCGTCGTCGGCGGCGAAAAACACCTGATCGCCATGTACCTGGAATTCGCCACCGCCGTATCCGACACCGCCCCGTACATTGAGCCGGTCGTTGATCATCCGAGGGGCCATCCCATCGCGGCGCACCATCAGAACTCCCCGGCCGTCGGCGCTCTCCAACCACACCAGTGTCTGACCGTCACCGGCGAACTGCACATCCGACAGCCGCCGCTGGCCGGCGAGCATTTCGGCGCTTAGCGCACTGTCCCACAACCCATATTGCTTCGTCTTCATGCCCACTCCCGGATAGCAAACCCGGCGATCACCGGCCGCTCCCCGTCAGCCGGCAACCACCAACCACCAACCAATAACCAACATCGAGGCTCAAGTCTCGATCAACCCGATGTTTTCGTCGTCGCGCCAGTACACGACGTTGATGTTGCCGCTGTCGGCGTTGGTGAACACGAAGAACGGGCGATCTTCGAGAAGCTCCAACTGAAGTACCGCCTCTTCGACGTCCATCGGCTTCGCCTCGTACATATCCTGGCGAAGCACGCTCACTTCCCCTTTCTGGGTTTCGACCACGCGGGTGGGCGAATCGTCTTCGTCGTCTTCGCTGACCTCATCGGGGCCGGGATACTGCTCGTAGTCGTCCTCGAACTCGCTGTCGTAGTAGTCGAGCCCTTCGAAGTCCTCATCGTCCTCCGTACGCGGCGGCGTCAGCGGGGTGAGCACTCCCATCTTGAACTGACGGGCCTCGCCGTTGGTCGGCTGATGATCGCGGAGCCGATCTTTGTGGCGGCGAAGCTGTTTTTCGATCTTGTCGAGCGCCAGGTCGATGGAGCTGTACATATCCTCGCTTCGCTCCTGACCTTTGACCGTCAGATTCTTGATCTGGAGCGTAAAGTTCGCGATGTGCCAGAACTTCTCGACCGTCAGCACGATCGAGGCGTCGACTTTGCCCTGCACATACTTGTCACAGATACGCTCAAGCTTGTCGACGGCATAACTTCGCAGAGACTGCGAAGAATCCATGTTCCGGAAGGATACGTTCGCTTTCATCGGTACACTCCTTGTGTGGGGGGATTGACAGCTTGGAGGCCAAGAACCACCTCGCAGCTTCCACCATAAGCGCAACGGCAGGCGAGGCCAACCCGAGAAGTTCCAGTCACTGCGATGATCGCCCGTCGGTCGGTGAATGACAGCCCTGAGTCGTGGGTCTTGGGTCTTGGGTCTTGGGTCTTGGGTCTCGGGTCGCCGGTCACACCACCCAACCAATAACCAATAACCAATAACCACCCTACAACAGACTCTTGCGCTTGGAGCTGGACAGAATCCCCATCTTCTCGCGGTATTTCGCCACGGTGCGCCGGGCGATGTCGATCTGCTCCTGTTCTTTGAGCCGGTCGGCGATCTTGGAGTCCGACAGTGGCTTCTCGGGGTTTTCGGAGGCGATGATCTCGCGGATCTTGGCCTTGACCGCTTCGCTGGCGAGATCGTCGCCGCCGTTGCGCGAGATCGCGGAGTTGAAGAAGAATTTCAGTTCAAACACCCCCCGGGGGGTGTGCACGTACTTGTTGTTGGTCACCCGGCTGACCGTCGACTCGTGCATCTCGATGTCGTCGGCCACATCCCGCAGCACCAATGGCTTGAGATGGTGGATGCCGTGGTCGAAAAATTCGCGCTGAAACTCGATGATGCTCTCGGCGACCTTGATGATCGTGGACTGGCGCTGGTGAATGCTGCGGATCAGCCACATCGCCCCCCGCATCTTCTCCTGGATGTATTCTTTGACCTCGTCGTCTTCGCCGTTCTGTTTTTTCTTGGCGAGCTGCTGGCGATAGAAGTTCGAGATCCTCAGCCGCGGCAGCCCATCTTCGTTCAACGACGCGATCCACTCGCCGTCGTATTTGCGGATGTAGATGTCGGGGGTGATATAGCGGGTGTCATCCTCCGAATAGCCGCCACCGGGGCGGGGTTCGAGCTGCCGGATCAGACGCACCGCCTCCAGCACCGCTTCTTTGGCCACGCCCTGAAGACGGGCGATTTTGCTGTAGCTTTTGCGCTCCAGATCGCTGATATGTTCCCGAATGATCGACTTCAGCAGTTCGTGATCGGGGTGAAACCGCTCGGCCTGAATCAGCAGGCATTCCTCCAGGCTTCTCGCCGCCACTCCCGCCGGCTCAAAACTCTGAATCAGCTCCAGCACTTCTTCGACTTCTTGGACCGAAGCACCGGCGTCATCGGCCAGCTCTTCGACCGTCGAGTTTTTGAGCAGCCCCGCCTCATCGAGGTTGCCGATGATCAGGGTGCCGATGTGGCGCTGGTGCTCATCGAGCCCCTCCATCCCGAGCTGCAACATCAGGTTTTCGACCAGCGACTCCGAGGTCGACAGCGTCTGCTCCAGCGTCGGGAAGTCCTCGCCTCCCCGGCGCATCCCCTTGTAGTGGTTCGTCGGCGCCGGCGAGGAGTACTTCTCCATGTACTCCTCCCAGTCGACCTGATCCATGTCGTTTTCGTCGCCCTTCACCTCCGCGAGCTCATCGCTGCTGTCGTCGTCGCCGTTCTCGCCGACGGCATCGGCGTCATAGACGTCCGGGATCTCCTCGAGCACCGGGTTCTCCACCATCTCTTCGCGCACTTTGTCGATCAGCTCCATGCGCGAAAGTTGAAGCAGCTTGATCGCCTGTTGGAGTTGCGGAGTCATCCGCAACTGCTGCTTCATCTCTGTGACTTGCCGTAGTTCCAGCGCCATCGTTCACTCCTTCAACCGATTTTCATCCCTGCATCCCCGCTCCCACCGATCAGAAGGCAAGGCACGCCGGCTGAACGTATCAGCGCGGCCAACCCTTCCTGAGCGGTGGCAATTTCGGGGCATCTTGGGGGTCATCGGCATTGTCATCCATGGCAGCAAATGCGGCTAAAACCCACGACGCCGAGTCGTCGATTTTACGGCGCTATACGGCGCCCTCTTCGTGCGCCGATGATAGGTAACTCCCTACAGCGAAGCAAGCACATACCGGTGGTGGAACGACTCTTGCTACGTACTTGAAATGTCAGCGGCTCCCCGTTAGGTGCCCCGATTTCGCTCACGCAACTCGATCCACCGGATCTGGCAACATAGAAGGCTAAACACAGCCAATTTCCAGAATAGTGCTGCACCCAAAGAATCAGCCATGAATCCCATCCATGACATCGATGTCACCCCCCGCGGTGCCCTGAGTATGCAAATAGGCCATCAAACAGAATGTAACCATGACATTGATGTCACACAAAACGCCGTCGCCGGACCCCTGATGTTTGCCTGACAAAATTTTCCATCTCCCCCGTTTCTTAGCGGGGGTAGCCGACCCGTGCCTCCTCCTCTCCTCTCCTACGCGGGTCGGCTTTTTTTCTTCTTGGCGGTCATCGGACTCGTTGGCCACTCGCAGCGAAATAGCACCACACCCCCTTGTCTGTTATGATCACCCCGAACATGATCTCGATGTCTCGATCCGGAGGATTTTTGCCGATGTCTCGACGCTTTTTCCGCGCGTTCGCCGTAGTCTCCTGTCTGCTGTTGTTGTTCGCCGCTTTTGGGTGCAGCGACGACAACGGCTACGACACCACCGGCGGCGGCGGGGGCCCCGGCGGCTCCACAGGGGGCAACGGCGACGACGCCGGTGATGTCGCCGATGACACCGAAGACGACATCGAAGACGACGTCTA
>SKMT01000308.1 GCA_007120915.1 Myxococcales bacterium
CGGCGATGGATCGGCGATTCCAGGCGAATCGAAGGGTTGCCACAAAAACTCGGCTTTTTCTTCATTTCATCGCCAACTCAGAGGAGGCGACGACGCAGAGCATGGATGTGATGACGCGACGAGAGCATGCGAATGACAACGGCAGCAGCGACGACGAGATCATAATGATCGTATAATGATCAAAAAATAAAATATGAAACATCGCTCACGTCGTCGCTGCTGTCGCAACGACGCACTGCACTTCTCTGCCTCCACCTCCCACCCATGCTTTTTTGGTGATCGTAATACGGTGATTGTGGTACGTAAAGTAGTTCTGGTGAGAGTATTAGCGGTGTTATTCTGTGGGTATCAAATGACTTCAGAGTACTCTGGGGATGCTCAACCACCGGAGGTGTCCCCGTCGCTTTCCGGGACGTGTATATTAAACTTACAGACTCAATCTCCGGGACTCTCCCCGAAGCTTTCCGGTGGGCAGTGGCCGGTGACGCGCAGTTTCTTGGCCAGATCTCGCAGAGCGGTGCGGAGTCCTTCTTCGACAACCGGATGATAGAAGGGGCGGGAGACCAGGGTGTGGACCTTTTGTTCCTCGTGGATTGCCCAGGCCAACAGATGCGCCATGTGTTCAACCCGGGGACCGAACATCTCGGCGCCGACGAGCTGGCAATTTGATGTGTCGGCATACAGCCGCACCAGCCCCTCGTTGACGGCCATCACCCGGGAGCGGCCCTGGTTGTCGTAGGAGACGGCGCCGATTTCGGTGGTCTCCGGGTCCAGTGTGTCAAACCGGGCGCCGACGATGGCCATCTGAGGTTCGGTGAAGGCGATGGCGAGATGAGGTTTTCGGATTCGGGCCTCCACGTTGGGGTAGGCGGCGGCGTTGGATCCGGCGATGGAGCCCTCATCGCTTGCCTCGTGCAGCAGAGGTCGGTGTCCGGCGACATCGCCGGCAAAGAACACCGGGGCGTCGCCTGCCTGGAGGGTTCTGGGGTCGGTGATTGGCTCGTCGTTGTCGTCGAGAGGAACGGAGGTGTTTTCCAGATCCAGCCCGGCGACGTTGGCGCGGCGGCCGGCGGCGGCGAGCACCTTCTGAAAGGTCTTTTCGTGTTCGTCGCCGTTGATGTTGACCCACTGCAGATGGATCCCGCTGTCGACGACACGGGCGTCCGTGATTTCGGTCTTCAGATGCAGCGTGAGCTGACGTCCGAAGGACTGATGGGCTTTCTGAGAGACGTCGGGGTCGCGGAAGGGACCGAGTTCGTCGTAGGGATTGAAAAACTCGACGTCCACGCCGAGCCGGTGCATCGCCTGGCCAAGTTCCAGACCGATGATTCCGGTGCCGACAACGGCCATCGATTCCGGAAGATCCGGCATCTCAAAAATGTCATCGCTGGTGATGACCTGCTGTTCGATGTCTCGAAGTTGCGGTGGAATCCAGGGGGTGGAGCCGGTGGCGACGACAACGGTGTCAGCTTCTACCCGGGTGTGGTCGCCGACCATTAATGTGGTGTCGTCGATGAATCGAGCATGACCCCGAAGTCGGCGCTCTTCGGGCAACTCTTCGGTGGAGTCGACGACAAAACCAACGAAACGGTCCCGTTCGCTTTGCACCCGCTGCATCACCGCCTCGCCGTCGACGTGCCAGTCGTCGACTTCGATGCCGAAGGTTGTGCCCCGCTCGATTTCGTGGGCGTTTTCGGCGGCTGCAATCAGCAGCTTTGAGGGCATGCATCCGACGCGGGCGCAGGTTGTGCCATATGGGCCCGATTCGATGAGTACCCAGTCGGCGCCGGTTTTGTCGCACTCGCGGCGGGCGTTTAGCCCGGCGGTGCCGGCTCCGATGATTGCGACGTCGGTGGAAACCTTGTTCACAGTGCGTTCTCCCGGATCAGACAGCGAAAAGTAGAGGGGATGGTAACTGGACCATAACAACGACTGCCTGTGAGACCAGCGAGGTGGGTCGCTGGTTTCGCTCTGAAGCAGCCGGAATGCGGAACATCAGGATCAGTGCCCGGTAGATAGTTGGGGGTACGGTGGGCACTGTTCGTTGTCGCAGCAGTCCTGGGCGTTTTCGGCCTCGTCGTCCTGGCACTGTTTGGCGCGGCGAGCGTTGTAGGCGCCGCTGCCGAGCAATACCGGTGCGGCTACCGCGCACAGTGGGCAGGCCAGGGTGCCGAAGACGGCAAATGCGGAGGCGCTGGCCACGCCGAACGCCGCCCCGGCGAAGGTGTGTTCCTTCGCCCGGCGGCGGTATTCGCGTTGTTCATGGTCGTCGGGTTTGGTCGATTCGTCAGACATGGTGGTACCTGGTTGGTGGTTCGGTTCGGCCAGCGCCGGTTAGTTGAACAACCAGCGGTGGATGAGGATACCGACGATCAGCGCCGGCAGAAAGTACAGCGCCGGTGTCACAAGTGCGCTGGCGGCGACGATGCCCGGGCCGGGACAGAACCCAACCAGACCCCAGCCGATCCCGAAGATGGCGGCGCCACCGATCAGCGACGGCGTCACATCGGTGCGGGTGGGAATGCGGTATCGCTTACCGAACTGCGGTTCGTCGCGTCGCTTCACAAATTGCAGGGCCGCAGCGTAGACCACGATCGCCCCGCCCATCACGAACGCCAGGGAGGGATCCCAGTTGCCGAAGACATCCAGAAATCCCAGCACTTTCTCGGGGCGGGTCATCTCGGAGACTCCCAGCCCGAGGGCGAACAGAAAACCGGACAATAAGATGACGAGTTGTCGAATCACGACAGACCTCCGAATGCAAAGATGTGATTGGTCACGTAGACCGTCGCTGCCGCCGCACCCATGAAGACCAGGGTGGCAGTGATGGAGCGGATCGACAGCCGTGGGATTCCGCACACGCCGTGGCCGCTGGTGCAGCCGTTGCCAAGACGGGTTCCGAATCCGACCAACAGGCCGGCGGCGATGGCCAGCCAGGGGGCAATCTCAAGCTGAGTCATCACGAAATCACGGTCGAACAAGCCCTGAGTGGCCGCCAGAACGATTCCGCCCAGCACCATTCCACCCAGAAAAGTTGCCTGCCAGCGGGGAGGATCGGTCTCCTCGTTTTTCAGAGCACCGCTGAGGATGCCGCTGATGCCGGCGATGCGTCCTTCCGACAGCATCATGATCGCCGCCGCCAGCCCGATCAGCACTCCACCGATGGTGGCGGCGATGGGGGTAAATTCGGTTAGGCCGCCGGTGGTGGCGGCGATGGGGATGAATTCCATCATTTCTCTCTCCTTTGTCTTGGTGTCAGTCGTCGATGCCTCTGTACCGGCCCCGCCCGCCGTGTCGGTTGGCGGGGCCGGCGACAGGTCGAATCGACCGGACAATTATGCCTCTTCGAGCACCAGGTTTTCCTTTTGCATCGTCTCGGGCCGGAAGACGTTGACCGGGATGCGAAGATAGGCTTTGTCGTTGTCTTCTTTCTGCGGCAGGCTCCCGGCGTCGATGTTCACCTGGAGGCTCTGCAACAGAAGCCGAGGGGCGGACAGCGTTGCGTCGCGGGACTCTCGCTGTTCGATGAATTCGTCCCGGGTTCGATCCGCCGGCAGCATTACGTTGTTTTCTTTCTGCTCGGCGACAGTGGCGACGTATTCGACGTCCCGGCCGCCGGGCTGATAGTCGTGGCCCACGAAGGTGCGGTAGTCGTCGGGCAGCGAATAGATGCGCTCGGTGACCGACTCGTACATATCTTCGGCGCTTCCGCCGGGGAAGTCGCATCGGCCGGTACCGAAATCGGGCATAAACAACGCGTCGCCGGTAAAGACGGCGTCGCCGATGACGTAGCTGGCGCAGGCCGGGGTGTGGCCCGGAGTATAGAGGACGTCGATGTCGAG